>DATENL010000386.1:0-58252 GCA_035275105.1 Thermoleophilaceae bacterium | reverse complement strand
CGGGGCGCGACGGCGGCCGCCCCGCGCTCGTGGCCTACCGCCTCGGGCGCGGGCTCGTCATGCGCGCCGGCACGCCGCAATGGAACCGCGCGCTTCGGTCCGACCCCGGGGTGGCGGCCGTCACGAGGAAGACATGGGCGCTCCTCTCGCGCTAGCCCAGGCGATCGAGGGCCTCGGGGTCGTCGCGGCGGCGGTCGCCGTGGCGGGGAAGTTCGTGCTCCCGAGCCCGCGCGGACGGGCCGCCGCAGCCCTCCTGGCGCTCGCGCTGATGCCGCTCCTCGTCGTGAGCGAGCTCTGGGACTCGGAGCAGATCCGGCACTTCCGCGACCACCCGGGCCAGGCGGTGGGAGCGGCGTTCGCCACGGCGGTCGTGGTCGGCGCGCTCGCCGTGATCATCCGCCACCGTGCCTGGCTCCTGCCGCTGATGACGGTCGCGGCCCTCCCGGTGCGCATCCCGCTCGAGTCCGGCGGCGCGACGGCGAACCTCCTCCTGCCGCTCTACGCGGTGGCGGCGGGCGGAGTGGTGGCGTACGCGTGGGAGCGCATCCGGCCGGCCGGCGACGACGCCTGGGTCGAGCGCCGCGCCGGGCCGGTGGAGCTGGCGCTGAGCGCCTTCGTCGTCCTGTACGCGCTCCAGTCGCTCTACTCGAGCGACTTCGAGCAGGCGCTCAAGAACGTGGCGTTCTTCTACGTGCCGTTCGCGCTGGTGCTGAAGCTGCTCGTGAGCGTGCGCTGGTCGCGGCGGCTCGTCCTGCAGTGCTTCCTGCTGGCGGTCGGCCTCGCGGTGGTGTTCGTCGGGATCGGGTTCTGGGAGTACGCCACGCGCCAGCTCTTCTGGAACCGCAAGGTGATCGAGTCGAACCAGTTCGAGTCCTACTTCCGGGTCAACTCGCTGTTCTTCGACCCGAACATCTACGGGCGCTTCCTGGCGATCGTGATGGTCGGCCTCGCGTCGACGCTCCTCTGGGCGCGGCGCCAGCGCGACGTCCTCCTGACCGCTGCGCTCTTGGCGCTGCTCTGGGGCGGGCTGGTGCTGACGTTCTCACAGTCGAGCTTCGCGGCGCTCCTGGTCGGGCTCGCCGCGCTCGCCGCGCTGCGCTGGAACCCGTTCCGCCACCGCCTGCTGCTCGTGCTCGCCGCCGCGGCCGTCGTGGCGGGCGCGGTCCTGTTCGCGGACGATCTCGACATCACCTCGAAGAACGCGGTGCACCGGAGCTCCAGCGGCCGCTTCAAGCTCGTCAGCGGCGGGCTCGACATGTTCGCCGACCGGCCGGTCTGGGGCTTCGGAGCGGGGTCGTTCGCCGAGCGATACCGCGAGCGCGAGCGGGTCGGCTCGCCCCAGGCGGCCACCGCGTCGCACACCACGCCGGTCACGGTCGCCGCCGAGCAGGGCATCGTGGGGCTCGCGGCGTACCTGCTCGTGGTGGGCACGGGCCTGCGGCTCCTCTTCTCGGGGCTCGGCCCGCTCCGCGGGCGCGACCCGCCCCCGCGCCTGGTCACGCGCGCGTTCGTGGCGGCCGGCTTCGTGGCGCTCGTGACTCACACGCTCCTGTACGCGTCGTTCCTCGAGGACCCGATCGCGTGGACGCTGATCGGGCTCGGGATCGTGCTGGCCGGACCGGAGCCCCTCCGGGGGCCGCCGGAGCCGCCCGGGGCCGAGCCGGGCGCTTAATAGACTCGGCCGCCGCTGCGCATGGCTTCCGAGGTCGATCGCAAACAGGCGACGGCGGCCGACGCCGCCGATCCCGCCGACACTCCGACGCGCCGCCGCCCACTGGTGATCGCGGGGGTCCTGTACGTCCTCGCGACGTTCCTCGCCGTCGTGCTGGGCGGAGCGATCTTCCTGTCGCGGGACATCGTCTTCCTGTGGCTGATGGGCGGCCTCTTGATCCTGTCGCTCAACAACCCGGGCCGCTGGGTGCGCGGCATGGTCATCGACTGGCTGCCGTTCATCATCTTCCTGTTCGCGTACGACTACGCCCGCAGCCTCGCCGACGAGACCGGCTTCACCCCGCACCTGGCGCCGCAGCTCAAGGTGGAGACGTGGCTCTTCGGCACGCCGATCCCGACCGTCGACTGGCAGGCGCGGTTCTACACGCCGGGCCACCTCCAGTGGTACGACTACTCGGCCTGGATCGTCTACATCACGCACTTCTTCGGCACGCTCGGGCTGGCGGCGATCCTGTGGCGCTTCGCGTACCCGCTGTTCAAGAAGTGGCGGACGCTGGTCATCGGCCTCTCGACCGCGGGATTCGTCACCTACGTGCTCTACCCCGCGGTCCCGCCGTGGCTCGCGTACAAGACCGGCAAGCTGGGCGAGGTCCACAAGGTCAAGGACGAGATCTTCAACGAGACGGGGACGAAGGGGATCACGTCCCTCGTCGAGAAGAACTGGGTGGACAAGGTGGCCGCCATGCCGTCGCTCCACTCGGCCTTCCCGTTCATGATGATGCTGCTCTTCTGGCACAAGGGCTGGAAGTGGCGGATCCCGTTCGGCCTCTACGCGCTCGCGATGGCGCTCACGCTCGTCTACGGGGGCGAGCACTTCTGGGTCGACGTATTCGCGGGCTGGGCGTACGCGCTGATCGTCTACGGGCTCGCGTCGCTGTGGTGGCGCCGGCGCGATCGGCGCGCCGCCGAGAAGGCGGCCGCCGAGGAAGGCGCCCGCGACGGGGGTCCCCCGGCGCCGCCGCCAGCGCCGCGCGGCGACGAGCGGCCGGCGCCGGCGGTCAGCTACACCGCCGGCCCTGACGCACCACCCGGATCGGGCTGAAGCTCATACCCACCTTCACCCGGCCCGGCCGGCGCACCGTGATCTCGGTGAAGTTGCCGCGCGCCGGGGCGACGCAGCCGCTGCCCACGGTCACCGCCCAGTACTGCGAGTAGTGCAGCCGCATCACGAAGCGGCCGGTGCGCTCGGCGTCGAAGGTGAACGAGTCGGCCGTCGTCTCCACGAGCCGGCCCGGGCCTGACAGGAGCGGCGTCGGGCGGTCGACCGCGTACAGGACCCAGTTCTCGTTGCGCCACACCTCGCGCAGGTACGACGGCGTGTGCTGGATCAGGAAGTCGGCCTCGGAGCGGCCGGCGAAGTCGGCGGCGCCGTCCATCACGGCGACGTACGAGACCGCGTTGCGCCGGAGCCACTTGTAGTAGTTCTCGGGCGTGATGACGGTGCCGTAGAACAGGTTGGCGAACTTCTGGTCGAGCTGTCGCTCCCAGCCGCGCGCGAGCTCGAAGTGCTTCCCCACGTAGACGCCCTCCCAGTGGTTGCGCGTCGGCGGGATCTCCACGCGCGCCGGCTCCCCGGCCGCGCGCTGGGCACGCGCGATGGCGACGTTGAGCGGCCTGTAGTAGCTCGACTCGGTGATCGCGCCGCCGGCGTCGGGGAGGTCGCGGATGACGGAGTGGATCGGCCACCACAGGAGGTAGGGCAGTGCGATCAGGAGCATCAGGCGGCGGCGCTCCCACAGCAGCGCCGCGAGCAGCGGCGCGCCGACGATCGTGCCCAGGCGGTTGACGTTGCCGCCGAGCTGGGACGGGACGAGCTGCGCGTAAAGCCCCACGAAGAGGTAGGCGACCGTGATCCAGCGCACCACCTTCTCGTCGCGCGGGAGGGCGAGCAGGAACAGCAGGCAGAAGAGGACGAGCTGGAGGAAGCTGATCCAGCCGTACGGGAACGTGCCGCCCTCGCGGAACGCGAACGAGAGCGCGAGCGACGGGGCGACTGCCGCGGCGGCGATCGCCACGCCCCAGAGCCTGCGCGTGGCCAGGAACCAGACGCCCGCGATCATCGCGAGGAAGAACCCGGCCAGCGGACTGCCGAGGGCCGCGCCCACCGCGGCGACGCAGGCCAGCACGAAGCGGTTGCGCACCATGAAGTAGACGGCCAGGACGCCGAAGAAGAGGCCGACGGCGAACGCCACGCGCCCGATGAGGAGGCTCGAGCCGGCGGTGACGGCGAACAGCGCGGCCCCGACCCGGCCGGAGGTGCCGTAGCGGGGGACCACGATGCGCTCGAACGCGACGATCGCACCGAACGTGCTGAGCGCCGCCAGGAGGCGGGTGCCCAGCAGGGCGCCCAGCGGCGGCGACAGCAGGCTGTACGCGGGCAGGTGGTGGCCGCTGTACCACTGCGCGTTGTAGATCAGGACGCCGTTCGTGTCGAACAGGTCGCTGCGGAAGACCGCGGCGGCGAGGTCGGCGGTCGCGGGTGCGAACAGCCAGCAGTAGACGCAGATGAGCGCGCCGAGGATCCAGGTCTCGTACGCGACGCCCGCCGGCAGGGCGCCTGCCGCCGCGCGCGGGACCGGTCGCGCGCCTCTGGTGTCGATCGCCATTGCGCGCGGCAGGCTATCCGGACCGCGTGGGTAGCCTGAGCGGACTCGTGACGATCGGGCGCGCCAGAGCCATCCCGCGCGGCACCCTGCTGCTCGGGGTCGCGATCGTCGCCGTCTTCGCCGCGGTTGCCTCGAACGTGCCGGAGAGCGTGAAGCACAGCGACTGGCGGGGGCGCGACCGCGACGCGTTCGCGCGCTGGGCCGAGGAGAACGGCGGCAGGCGCTCGTACGGCGTCGCCGTTCCGGAGGTCCACGACCGCTACGACGTGGTGTGCGCGCCCCACTTCCCCAACCCGGAGCGCCGCCACGGCGCCGACTACCGGATCAGGGTGCTCGTGGACTCACACGGGTCGGGCGAGCCGCGCGTGGTGAGCGCCGTCCGCGGCCCGCTCGAGGTCGTGCCGACCGCCACCGGGCCCAAGTGCGGCGCGCCGCCGAAGGCGCCCTGACCGCCGAAACTCGCCGCTCTGCCGGGCGTTCCATGCCCCGTGCTCCGCCGGGCGGGCCTCGCGATCCTCGCAGCGCTGCTGCTCGCCGCACCGGCGCGAGCCGGCACCTGGGAGGTCCCGCGCGTCCCTCTCGGGGTCGCGCTGGCGGGCGACCGCGTCGTGTGGCTCGAGCCGCACGCCCACGCCCGAAGGGCCGACCTGTACGTCGCGCGGGCCGGACACGAGTCGCGCCGCGTGCAGGTCCTGCCCGCCGGCGACGCGCTCGGCCTCGCCGCGTCCGGCTCCACGGTCGCCGTGCTGCTGCGAGGCCCCGGAGGCGTCCAGGTCATGGCGGGGCGCGCCGGCTCGCCACTCGAACCGATCGCGACCTGCGCGGCCGCTCTCGCGGACCCGAGCGTCGACGTGTCCGATCGACTCGTGGCGTTCACCGGCTGCGGCGCCGGGGTGGTCGTCAGGGACCTCGACGGAGCGCGGCCGGACGCCGTTCCCGGCAGTCACGCCAGGAGCGTCCAGATCGCGGGCCGCTACGTCGCCTGGGTCCGCCGGGGCGGCCGGCGCGTGGTCGTGCACGACCTCCGGCACGGCGGGACGTCGTACGAGGTCGGCGCCGCGGGCGTCCGCTCGCTCGCGCTCCAGGACAACGGCAAGGTCGCGTTCGGGCTCGACGCGAACGAGACGGGATCGGAGGGGCTCGAGGTCCTGGGCTGGGCCACGCGGCGGAAGCCGACCGTGCACGCCCTCCACATGGCGAACCGCTTCTCCTACTACCCGCGGATGGCCGGCGGACAGGTCGTGTTCGGGCGTGCCGCGGTGAAGGCGACCGAGAGCGAGGGCCGCGAGGTCGGGATCACCGACCTGTGGAGCGGTCACGTGCTGATCCTGAGCCGGCATCTCACGGACGTGACGTCGGTCGACTTCGACGGCGAGACGATCGCTTACGCGGAGCGCCGCCGTGGGGACGGCGCGCGCATCCGGACGCAGGCGGCACCGGAGCCCGAGCCGCCGCCGTCCGAGCCGGCGCGCTAGCCCTACTCCACGAAGGTCGTCTCCATCCGGTCGCGCGGGTGAACGCTCACCTGGCGCATCTCCTCGTCGCCGGAGCTCACGAACGAGTGCACCGTCTCCGCTGGCACGACGAGGGCGTCGCCCGCCCGCGCCACCACTTCCTCGCCGTCCACCGTGAAGGTCGCCTCGCCCGACTCGATGATGAACGTCTCGTCGTAGGGGTGGTGGTGCGCTCCCGGCCCCGTTCCCGGCGGCCAGGTCCCGACGAAGAACGAGACGCTCGATCCGAAGTCGTGGCCCTCGAAGCGCGCGGCGCGCTTGCCGGGCAGGTCGCTCAGGCGGATCACGCGGGTCATCAGCCCTCCCCGAGGATCAGGATCGGCCAGCGGTTCGCGACGAAGTACGCGACCAGCGCGAGCGACGCGACGCGCA
Organism: Thermoleophilaceae bacterium; assembly: GCA_035275105.1. Taxonomy (GTDB): domain Bacteria; phylum Actinomycetota; class Thermoleophilia; order Solirubrobacterales; family Thermoleophilaceae; genus AC-37. The sequence goes on along the minus strand of DATENL010000386.1, from coordinate 52,029 downwards.
GCCGGCGATCGTTCGAGATCGCCGCGAACGGCAGCGGCCACAGCACGTACCAGCCGAGCAGCCACGAGCTGCCGACCACGGCGGCCACGAGCGCCCAGCCGGTCGCGGCGATCCAGTCGTAGCCGCGGCGCCACACGAGCCAGAAGAGCCACGCCAGCGAGCCGATCACGAACAGGCGCGCCACCAGGCGCACGTCCGACGTCACGCCCGGCAGGCCGATCGCGCGGGCGAGCTGGTTGGGCACGGCGTCGTCCGACACGAGCCGCTGCTGCTGCTTGAGCACGCGGAACACGCCGAGCGCCTCGCCGTCGAAGGCGGCCACCGCGATCGCCAGCATCGCGGCGCCCGACGCCACGATCCCGCCGAGCGCGCGCAGCCGCGATCGCGCGGCCAGGAACATGAACGGGAGCATCACGCCCACCGACGCCTTGATCGCCACGCCGGCGACGACGGCGGCGGTCGCGAGCCCCTCCCGCGACCGCAGCATCAGCGCCACGCCGGCGAGCGCGAGCAAGAGCATCAGGATGTCGTTGTGGGCGCCGCCGACGCCGTAGACCAGCATCACCGGGTTGAGGCCGACGAAAGCAGCCGCGGCCACCGGCGAGCGACCCAGCCGGCGTGCGCAGTCGGCCACCAGCGCGACGCAGCCGAGGCTGGCCGCGCCCGTCAGGACCTTGACGATCCACAGGCCCACGCCCGCGCTCAGGTTCGCGAGCGGGTACGAGGCTACGGTGAACAGGGGCCCGTACGCGCTCGCGATGCTCCGCCAGCCGAGGTAGCGGTAGACCTCGTCCGCGCGCACCGCCTTCACGACGTCGGCATACGGGTTCACGTCGTGGACGACGCCGAGCCGCGCGTACTCGAGGTAGCTGAAGATGTCCTTGGACAACAGCGGCGGCGCGAGCGTGAACAGCACGTGCAGCAGCACGATCGCCCCGATCACGACGCGGGGCCGGATGGCGTCCGCCGCGATCAGGGCGGCGACGTAGCAGGCGCACATCGCCACCAGGGCGAGGAAGAACTGACCCGCGGTGATCGTCACGCCGAAGACGTGGAACGGCCCGGTGATCCAACCCGGCGTCCCCTTCGCGCTGGCGGGGTTCACGAACGTCCGGCCGCCGGCCCCGCCGACGGCGATTGCCGCGCCGAAGCCGAACAGGCCCAGCAGGCCCGCGACGCCCAGCGCGCGCCGGGCCGGCTCGGAGAGCGTCGGGAGCGGGCGCGCGGCGATCGCGCTCACGGCCTCTGCACCACAACGGCCGCGTGGCCGACGCCGAGCCTCGCGGCCGCGAGCTCCGGGCGCCCGAGGCGAACGGGCCGCGGCGCGCGGTAGCGCACCAGCGTGAAGCCTCCGACCTCCTGGCGCCCCCGCCGCTTGAAGCCGGCGGGAACCTGGCGGTCGCGCGGCCCCGGGGCGGCACTGAAGCCGAGGACCAGGATCTCGTCCACGGTCGCCCCGCCCCGCGGGAGCCGCCGCCCCTCCGTGTAGTAGGCGATCGGGTCGTCCCCGATGGCGGGCACCACGATCGCGCGCGGAGCGCCCGCCGCGCCGATCGCCTCGGCAGCGCCGCGCCAGTCCGCGCGCTGGAGCTTCGTGTCGGTGTCCACGGCGATCACGATCGCAAGGAAGACCGCGCACAGCCCCGCGATCGCGGCCGCACCGGCCCTCGACCAGCCGGCGCCCGCTCCCGCTGCCGCCGCGGCGCCCAGCGACACCGCCAGGACCACCCAGGCGCCGATCATGTTGCGCGGGTAGAGGTAGTCGGCGCCGACGACCTTCGCCAGGAGCGGGATCGCCAGCGCCGCCGCGCCGACCCCGGCCGCCAGCCTGAAGCCGCGATACGCGCGTCCGTGCCAGAGCGCGAGCGCCGCGGCCACGGCGAGCAGCACCGCGGCGACGACCGACAGCGCCCGCGACGGAGAGCCCGAGTACCCGAGGACGAACTGCTTGCCGGTGTCGCGCAGGCGCCGTGACAGCTCGATCCGCTCGATCCAGCCGTCGTGCCCCCGATCCGCCTGGTACACGGCGAGCGGCACCAGCGCGAGCCCCACCGCGCCCACGAACGCACCGGCGGCGAGGGTCGCGCGGCGCCGCGCGGGCGCGAGCCACGCGAGCGCGATCAGCTCCGGCACGACGACGAACACCGCGAAGTAGTGCGTGGCCAGCGCGAGCGCCGCCACGAGCGCCCACCACGCCACGAAGCGCGCCGAGTCGCCCCGCAGCGCCCGCGCCATCAGCCCGAGCGACAGCCCGCAGAGCAGGACCAGCAGCGCGTATGCCCGCGCCTCCTGCGAGTACCAGACCATGTACGGGCTGAACGCCACGAGCGCCGCGGCGGCCACGCCGGCGGCCCGCGAGATCAGCTCGCGGCCGGCCCACCACGCGACCGGGATCGTCGCCGTCCCGATCACGGCCGAGAGCGACCTGATGCCCACCTCGCCCGCACCGAAGAGCTTCGTCCAGGCCCACGCGAGCGCGTAGTAGAGCGGCGGGGTCGCCTCGCTGCCCGGCACGCGGTCGAGCGTGGTGAAGAGGCTCGGGTCGAGCACGCGCCCGACGGTCACGGCCTCGTCGTGCCAGAAGCTCTGGAGGTCGAGGGTCGAGAAGCGCAGGGCGGCGCCCGCGAGCGTCAGCCCCGCGACCAAGAGCAGCTCGGGACGCCGGGTCACTTCTTCTTCGACTTCTTCTTCTCCTCGCGCTCCTTCTTCTCGCGCGCCTTGCGCAGCCGCTCCTCCCTGCGGATGTCCTGCGGCCGGTCGTAGCGCGGGGGCACCATCGTGTAGATGGTCGAGAACCCCGTCATGTACATGCGCTTGCCGTCGGAGATCATCGGGTTGAACTTGCCGGTGTCGCGCCTGAAGATCCTGCGCCCGTTCTCGACGTTGATGCCCTTGGTGTTGCTGCCGTCGAGCGTCGAGAAGTAGAGGACGCGGCCGATCAGCGACGGCGCGCCGGAGATCCGCCCGCCGGCGGGGTACTTCCAGAGCACGTTGCCGGAGCGGGCGTCGAACGCGTAGAGGTTGGTGTCGTACGAGCCGATGAAGACCGTCGGCTTTCCCTGCGGCCCGGGACCGACCGCGGGCGCGGAGTACACGTACGCGCCGGTCTGGTAGCGCCACGCGAGCTTGCCCGTGTGCGCGGCGAACGAGTAGACGAAGCCGTCGGTGTTCCCGGCGAACACGCGGCCGTACGCCACCGCCGGGGTCGAGTAGAAGCGGCCGGACTGCTGGAAGGCGCGCCCCGAGGTGGCGGCGCTCCAAGCCTGAGAGCCGGTGCGCGCGTGCAGTGCGGTCATGTTCCCGCTGTAGTCGCCGAAGTAGAGGAGCCCGTCGTGGTAGGCGAGCGCCGCCTTCACGGCGCCGGACGCGTGATGCGTCCACACCACCGACCCGTCCTTCGAGCGCAGCGAGTACACCGTCCCATTCTCGGATCCGAAGTAGACCTTGTTGTCGATCACGACCGGCGACGACTCCGACCGGCTCGGCAGGTTGCGCTTCCAGTGGCGCTTGCCCGTCTTCGCGTCGAGGCAGGTGATCCGGCCGGACAGGGTGGTGATGAACAGCTTGCCCTTGTCGAACGCCGGCGAGCTGGCCGCCAGCGATCCGACCTTCGTCTTCCACTTGACCTTGCCGGTCTTCGCGTCGATCGCCGTGGCGGTTCCGGAGTTCGGGACCACGTACAGCACGCCGTCCGCAAGCACGGGCTGAAACTCGATCAGCGAGCCCGACTTGTAGTCCCAGAGCTTCTCGAACGGCGGGTCGATCGGCGAGTCGAGGTACCGCGTGCGAGCGGGGGTGTAGCCGTAGAACGGCCAGCGGAACGTCTCCTTCTCGTCCTGCTTCTGCTTCTGCTCCGGCGCCTCGGTGTTGAACTCGACGTCCGGGTTCGAGACGTTCTCCGGCGCCTTGATCCACTCGAAGTATGCGAACGCGGCCGTGGCGCCGATCAGCGGGATCGCGAGGGCGGCGGCGAGCAGGAGGCGCTGCCGCAGTCCGAGACCGCGGCGCCACCGCCTGAAGGCCCGGCGTCTGCGCCGCAGCGCGCGCCGCTGCCGCCTGACGGCCCGCCGCATGCGCATGAGCCGGCCGCGGGGCGAGGGCTCGGGGAACACCGAGGGCATGCTAGGGAACGGCGTTAGGCGTTCCTGAAGCCCTCGAGCGCATCCGGTTGTAGTTCTCGGCGCTCTCCCTGATCCCCTCTCCGCTCCAGGGCCGGAGCGCCTGGCGCGCGTGGAGCAGGTACCGGCGCGGGTCGTAGCCCGGCAGCACGAGCGCCACGGCCGCGCGGCACAGGTAGGTCCAGGACGTCAGCAGGCGCACGACCCAGGCGGTCGCGCGCGAGTGGTGCTTGAGCATGTAGCGGTGGCGGTTGCGGTGGAACTCCACGATCCGTCGCTCCGCCGACGCGAAGTCGCTCGAGAGCTGCTCGTGGTGGGTCGCGCGCGCCTCCGGGACGAGCAGGATCCGCCAGCCGGCGTCGCCCAGTCGCTTGCAGAAGTCCGTCTCGTCCGAGTAGACGAAGAAGCGGGGGTCGAGAAAGCCGACCCGCTCGGCGGCCTCCCGGCGCACGAGCATGGCGCTCGACTGCGCCCATCCGACGGCCCCGCCCCACTGGACCGTCAGCCGGCGATGGAGGAACAGCGCCCCCACGACGGCCGTGCCCACGCCCGGCAGGCGCCACGCGGTCGGCTGGGGCTTGCCGGAGGGGTCCAGCAGCTGCGCCGCCGCCGCGGCGGCTCCGGGGTCGGCCTCGAGCGCGTCGAGAAGCGCCCGCGGCGCGCCCGGCAGCAGCTCGGCGTCCTCGTTCAGGAGCAGCGCGTAGTCGCCGCGGGCACGGCGCAGGAGGGTCGAGTCGTTCTCCGCCTTGCCGGTGCGCCGGGTGAGCGCGATCAGCTCGATCCCGCCGCCCCGCTCCCTGATCGCGTCCGCCGACCCGTCGTCCGACGCGTTGTCGAGCACCAGCACCTCGCGCTCGACTCCGTCCGGGTGGGTCCGCTCGATGGCGTCGAGGCAGCGCATCAGGTGCTCGCGCCCGCTGGTGTTCACGACGCAGTACGAGATCAGCACATCCGCAATGATCGCCGCCCGTGCGGATCAAGCTCGTAGACCCCTCGGCATTCACCCCGCCATACGACCACGCGCTGGCCGCGGCGCTGGCGCGCGCCGGCGCGGACGTGGAGCTCGTCACGAGCCGCTTCCTCTACGGACCCGTGCCACGCGAGGAGGGCTACCGGGTGACCGAGCTCTTCTACCGTCGCACCGCTGCGCGGGGCCCCGGCGCGCCCGGGCGGATGGCGCTCAAGCTGGCCGAGCACGTGCCGGACATGGTGCGCCTCCGGCGCCACGTGCGGGAATCGGACGTCGTCCACTACCAGTGGCTGACGGTGCAGCAGCTCGACGCGTTCCTGCTGCCCCCCAAGCGCCCGCGCGTGCTCACGGCGCACGACGTGCTGCCGCGCGAGCCCCGTCCCGGCCAGCGGGCGGCCACGCGCCGGCTGCTGCGGTCGATGGACGCCGTGGTGGCGCACTCCGAGCACGGCGCGGCGCGCCTGCGCGAGGAGCTCGGCGTCGAACCGGAGCGCGTGCACGTGATCCCGCATGGCGCGTTCGAGCACCTCACCCGGCTGCCCGACGAGCGTCCGCTGCCCGACGAGCTCGCGGCGGTCGAGAGGCCGGTTGTCCTGTTCTTCGGGCTCCTGCGGCCGTACAAGGGGATCGACGTGCTCCTCGATGCGTGGCGCTCGGTCGACGCCGACGCCGAGCTGTGGATCGTCGGGATGCCTCGGATGGACGTCGCGCCGCTGCGCGCGCGGGCGGACGCCCGGGTGCGGTTCGTGCCGCGCTTCGTGAGTGAACCGGAGATCCCGGCGTACTTCCGCCGCGCCGACGTGGTGGTGCTGCCGTACCGGGAGACCGAGGCGTCGGGGGTGCTGTACACGGCGCTGGCGTTCGGGAAGGCGATCGTCGCCTCCGATGTCGGTGGCTTTCGGGAGGTGGGGGCGGGGCGGCTGGTTCCGCCGGGGGATGCGGGCGCGTTGAGCTCTGCTCTTACGGAGCTTCTCGCCAGCGAATCCGAACGGCAGCAATTACAGGAAGCCGCCCGGAACGCCGCCGTCTCCTGGGACGACGTGGCGGCGCGGACGCTCGCCCTGTATCGCTCACTCGTCACTTAATGCTCCTATAGGGTCATTAAGTGACGACTCGATTGAAGATCGCGGTCCTGGGCCCCGGCGGGGTGGGCGCCTTCCTCGGCGCTGCGCTCGCGCGGGCCGGCGCGGACGTGGTGCTGATCGCGCGCGAGCCCACCGCCGACGCCATCAACCGGGGCGGGATCGAGGTCGACAGCGCCCGCCTGGGCCCCTTCGTGGCCCATCCGACGGCGATCACGAGCCTCAGCACGCCGGCCGATGCGCTCGTCGTGGCCACGAAGGCGAAGGATCTCGGCGCCGCGCTCGAGCGCGTCGAGGCCGAGCCCGCCCTGGTCGTGCCGCTACTCAACGGCCTCGACCACCTGGCGACGCTGCGGGACCGGTTCGGGCCGCGAGCGGTGGCGGCGTCGATCCGCATCGAGTCCTTTCGCACCGACCCGAACCACGTGAGCCAGACGAGCGACTTCCTGCGCGTGGACCTCGCGACGGCGAACCACCGCATGCGCGGCGCGGTCGAGGCGTTCGCGACGACCCTGAACGAGGCGCACGTCCACGCGCGGGTATTGGAGTCCGAGGCCGACGCGATGTGGGGCAAGCTCGTGCGGCTCAACGCGCTGGCGCTCATGACGAGCGCCTACGACCTGCCGCTCGGCCCGATCCGGTCGACGCCCGAGCTGCGCGCCGAGCTCGAGGCGTGCGTCGAAGAGGCCGCCGCCGTGGCAATCGCCGACGGCGCCGACGTGAGGCCCCGCGACGTGATGGCAGAGCTCGACGACGCCCACGACACGCTCGGCAGCTCGATGCAGCGCGACATCGCGGCCGGGGCCCCGCCGGAGCTCGACGCGATCGCCGGCTCCGTGCTCCGGGCAGCCGCCCGCCACGGGATCGCGTGCCCGACCGTCGAGCGGCTCACCGCGCGCGTCGCCGAGCGGCTGCCGGCCGGCGCCCCGCGATAATCGGACGGTGCTCGAAGCGCTCTTCTGGGCCGCCGTCGGCCTGATCGTCTACACGCACGTCGGATATCCGCTGCTCCTGTGGCTCCTCTCGCGCGTGAGGCGCACGCGGGCGGTCGCGCCACCCGCGGAGCGCGAGCCGGCGCTGTCGCTGATCGTGGCCGCTCGCGACGAGGAGTCCGTGATCGCCGACAAGGTTCGCAACGCACTTGCGCTCGACTACCCGCGCGACCGCCTCCAGGTCATCGTCGCCTCCGACGGGTCCACTGACGCGACGGCCGAGCGTGCCCGCGCGGCCGGCGCCGACACGGTGCTCGACCTACCGAGCCAGGGGAAGGTCCGCACGCAGGACGCCGGCGTGGACGCCGCCACGGGCGAGGTGCTCGTCTTCTCCGACGCCAACACTCGGCTCGAGCCCGACGCCGCGCGGCGGCTCGTGGACGCCCTCGGAGAGGGGATCGGCTACGTCTGCGGCCACGTGCACTTCACGCGCGGCGACGCCGGCGGGACCAACCAGGAGGGCGCCTACTGGCGCTACGAGACGGCGGTCCGCGCGCTCGAGTCGCGGCTCGGGAGCGTCACCGCGGGCAACGGAGGCCTGTACGCGACCCGGCGCGAGTCGTACGTCCGGGTCGACCCGCGGATGGGCCACGACCTGTCGCTCCCGTTCAACATGGTCAAGCGCGGCTGGCGCGCCGTCTACGAGCCGCGGGCGCGGGGGGCGGAGAGGATGACCCCCACGAACGAGGAGGAGTACCGTCGCAAGCGGCGCATGATGAGCCGCACGTGGCTGATCCTGCTGCGCGGCGGCATCCTCTCCCCGCGCGGGTACGGACCGCTGTACCTGCTTCAGGTCGTCTCGCACCGCCTGCTCCGCTACCTGACCCCGTTCCTCCACCTGATCGCGCTCGGCACCAACATCGCGCTGCTCGGCCACGGCTGGGTCTACACCGTCACGCTCGCGCTCCAGGTCGCGCTCCTGGCGGCGGCGCCCCTGCTCGCCCGGGCCATCCCGTGGCGGCCGCTCCAGCTCGCGCGCTACTACGTGCTCGTGACCGCCGCCCCGGCGGCGGGGCTCTGGGACTCGCTCCGCCATCCGGTCTCGGCCGGCTGGGAGAAGGCGGAGGGCACCAGGTGAGTCGCGCCCTCGATCTCGCTATCGCGGCCGTCGCCCTAGTCGTCGCCTCGCCGGTCCTCGCGCTCGCCGCGCTCGCGATCCGCCTCGAGTCGCGCGGCTCGCCGATCTACCGGCAGCGCCGCGTGGGCCTGCACGGCGAGCCGTTCGACATGCTCAAGCTCCGCACGATGGTCGCCGGCGCCGAGCACATCGGCGCGGGGCTGGCGGTGAACGAGGGCGACCCGCGGATCACGCGCGTCGGCGCGCTGCTCCGCCGCTTCTCGCTCGACGAGCTGCCCAACCTCGTGAACGTCCTGCGCGGCGACATGGCGATCGTCGGCCCCCGCCCGACGATCCAGGCGCAGGTGGACCAGTACACCGAGGGCCAGCGCCGCCGGCTCGAGGTCAAGCCGGGGATCACGGGGTGGGCTCAGGTGAACGGCCGCGCCTCGCTGCCGTGGCCCGAGCGGATCCAGCTCGACGTCTGGTACGTCGACAACCGGTCGCTTCTGCTCGACCTCCGGATCCTCGCCCGGACGGCGCGGATGCTCGCGACCGGCCACGGTCTCTACAAGGGGGACACCGGCGGATGGCGGCCGACCGCCTAGCCGTCATCCTCACGGGGGTGGGCAAGCGCTACGACATCGTCAGCGCGTTCGCCCTGCACGCGTTCACGATCGCGGCCGATCCCAACCCGCTCGCGCCGGCGCAGTACGCGGCCGACCTGCGGGTCGCCCCGCCGCCGTTCACTAGCGACGAGTACGTGCCGTTCCTCCAGGAGCTCGTGCGCGAGCACGACGTTCGCGCTGTGGTCCCGCTGACCGACCTCGACATCGAGATCCTCGGACGCGCCGAGCTCCCGGCGTTCGTGCCGCCGCCCGACGTGGCGCGCGCGACTTTCGACAAGTGGGAGGCGCACGAGCTGCTCCTGTCGCATGGGCTGCCGTCGCCGCCGACGGTGCTCCCGGGGGACGAGCCGTCCTCGTACCCGGTCGTGGTCAAGCCGCGCCGAGGGTCGGGCGCTCGCTCGATCCACGTGGCGGCCAACCGCGAGCAGGCCGAGTTCTTCGCCCGCTACGTGGACGAGCCGGTGATGGTGCAGAAGCAGCTCGCCGGGCCTCACTTCTCGGTCGACCTGATCTGCGACATGAACGGCCGCTGCCTCAACGCGATCCCGCGGTCGATGCTCGAGTCGCGCGGCGGCGAGTCGATCAAGGGCAAGGTCACGCGCGACCCGGAGCTGATCGAGCTCGGGGTCCGCCTGGGCGAGTCGCTCGGCGTGCGCGGCCCGTGCACGTTCCAGGTGTTCAACGACCCGGACGTCGGCATCGCGATCTACGACGTGAACACGCGCTTCGGCGGTGCGTTCCCCGCGCACATGTACGCGGCCCGGCCGGGGCGCACCTACCCCGAGCTGGTGGTTCGGATGGCGGCGGGCGAGACCGTCGAGCCGCACGTGGGCGACTTCGAGGACGGCATGACGTTCACGCGCTACTTCTGGCACCTCGAGCTGGACGGCCAGCTGCGCCCGACCGGGCGCGACGCCGTCGAGGGCGGCCCGCGCCCGCCGCGTTAGATGATCATCTAGTCGGCGACCCGCACCTGAAACCCGGCGGAGCGGGCGTAGCCGAGCTTCGAGCTCCCGCCGTAGCGAACGTAGACGCGGTAGCGCGCGCCGCGCTCGAGCTCCAGCTTCTGGTCGAAGGCGCCGGCGTCGCCCGTGCCGATCACCGCCCGTCCGTACGGGACCCAGCGATCCCCGCTGCGCCGGTCGACCACGGCCATGACGTAGCGCGCGGCGGGCGCGATCGTGCCGGTCACGTGCAGCCGGCGACCGGCGCCGAGCTGCTCGGGCGGCCGGTCGAGCGCGATCGCGGCGCGCGTCTCGGGGGGCGCGGGGTCGAGGTTGGCCATGCGCTCCCGGAGGTCGGGGATCTGCGCGTACAGTGCCGCGCCCGGACACTCGGTGGCGTAGGCGTCGCGGTGTCCGGAGATCCGACGCAGGCCGATCGGCCGCCCGCTCCCGAACTCGCCTGACAGCAGGGTGACGTGGCCGCTGGGATGTGCCCCGTGGAGCGGGAGCTTCCAGCGGATCAAGTCCTCCATGGCGTCGAGCGCCGGCCCCGTCTGGCCGGAGGTGTCGAACGTCCCGAGGTTGGCGATGCCCGTCGAGTAGCTGTTCACCCCGAGCGTGTGGGCACCGATCACCGCCTGGTCGATGCCGCCCTGCCGGCCCTCCCAGACGCGGCCGAAGCGGTCGACGACGAAGTTGTAGCCGATGTCGTTCCAGCCGTTGGAGTCGCGGTGGTAGCGGCAGATGGCGAGGATCATCGACGGGACGTCCGACTTCGAGTACGTGTTCGCGTTCACGGTGTGGTGGATGAAGGCGACGTCGACGGTGCCGTACTCAGGCTTCACGCGCGGGCGGCAGCCGCCGTGGCCGGTCCACTTCCCGCGGCTGATCACGCCGTGGCGATCGGCGGCGGCGGCGCGGATCGCCGGCGACCCGCTCGCCTTCACGAAGCGGAGCTTCAGGCCGGCGACGGGCCGCGACAGCTGGTACTGCACGACGTCGCTGCCACCGGTCCACAGCGGGTCGGACGCGCGCGGCCCGCTGTCGCCCGGGGCGAGGCGGAACCAGCGGCTCCAGTCGCCGCCGTCCCGCCGCACGCGCAGCCTGACCACCGGCGTCGGGCCACCCGACCGCCAGCGCAGGCCGACGAGGTCGAAGCGCCGCGGCGCGCGCACCGGCGCCGAGACGACAGGCCGGTCCGCCCCGGCCGCGTGGAGCGAGCCGGGCGTGAGCTCGAAGTCGGTCGCCAGCACCTGGACGGCCGGCTAGGCCGAGGCCCGCTCAGGCGCGTCCGCGGCGGACTTCGACGGACGGCCCCAGCACTCGTCCAGGAAGCGCGCGATCTCGCCGGTCAGGCGGGCCGGCGCGAGTCGCAGCTCGACGATCGAGTTCGCCTCGATCAGGCGGCCGTGGCGGAGCTCGCGCACGAGCATGTCCGAATCGGAGAACGGGTGAACCGGGTCGCGGCCGTGGCCGATCACGAGCGAGCGCGTCTCGATCCGGCTGCGCTCGGAGCGGGGCGGGGCGACGCGGCCGAAGAACAGGCCCTGGAGGACGGCGGCCGACGGCGCCGGGTCCTGGCTCATCCAGTCGAGCCCGACGTCCGTGAGGTGGTTGAGACCGCGCGGGATCCGGCGGGCCACGCGGCTCGCCATCCGCGTGAGCGGCGCGCCGAACGTGAGCGACACCAGGAGCGGCGTGAACGCGAGCGCGCAGCCGAGCAGCGCGTTGTCGAGCACCGGCATCTCGATCACGAGCCCGCGCATCCGGTCGGGCGCCAGGACGGCGGCCTCGAGGGTGACGTTCGCGCCGAGCGACGTGCCGCCCACCACCGCCTCCTCGATCTCGAGGTGGTCGAGCAGGGCGACAGCCTGCTCGCCGAACAGCGGCATCGAGTAGCGCCACATGTCGCGCGGGCGGTCCGAGACGCCGTGACCCAGCAGGTCGAGCGTGATCACGCGGTTGCCGCGCTCGGCGAGCGCCTGCGCGAGCGGGCGGTGCATGGTCTGCGGGAGCAGGAGCCCGGGGAGCAGGAGGAAGGGCCGCGAGCCGCTTCCGTAGTCGTAGTAGACGAGCCGGTGGCCGTCGTGGACGAAGTCCCCGGTGCTGACGCTCACCATCGCGGCCGGAGGATAACCAGGGTCAGGTGCCGCGAGCGCACTAGAATTATGTTCTAGTAATCTCGCGCCAATGGCGCCGTTCGCCGCTTCCAGGCCCGTCTCGGTCGATGGCGTGGAGATCGCTGTACGCCGCGCTGGGGCCGGGCCCGGGCTGCTCCTCGTGCACGGGATACCGACGTCGTCGCGTCTCTGGGACGGCGTGGGAGCGGATCTCGCCGCGGACTTCGACGTCGTGGCGCCGGACATGCTCGGCTACGGCGAGTCGGCCAAGCCCGCCGATCGCGACGTCTCGATGGCCGCGCAGGCGCGCCTCGTGCCGCCGCTCCTCGACGCGCTCGGCCTCGACCGGGTGGTGCTGGTGGGCCACGATCTGGGCGGCGCGGTCGCGCAGCGCGTCGTGGTCGAGGCGCCCGATCGTGTTCGCGGGCTCGTGCTCGTCGACAGCGTCTCGTTCGACTCGTGGCCGATCGCGCGGATGCGGGTCCTGCGCGCGCTGTCGCCGCCGTTCACGCGCTGGTGGCCGCGACGCTGGTTCGCGTGGTTCGAGCGGTCGATGCGGTCCTACGTGCCGGAGGGCGAGCCGCGCGAGGCGCTCGCCGCGAGCATCGGCGCGTGGTCGCGCGACCGCGGCGCCGCCGAGGCGTGGATCCGCAACACGCGCGCGATGGACCCGCGGATCACGGAGGAGGTCGCTCCGCGGCTCGCCGACGTCGCCGTCCCGGCGCACGTCGTCTGGGGCGAGCGCGACCCGTTCCAGAAGGTGCGCTGGGCCAGCCGGCTGCGCGACGCGATCCCGGGCGCGACCCTCACCGAGCTCGACGGCGGGCACTTCCTGCCGTGGGACCGGCCAGCCGAGGTGGCCGCCGAGATCCGCGCGCTGGCGGCTCGGGCCCAGTCGTAGCCGGATGGCGGCCTACGAGTTCGTGGCGCGGTCGTTGCTGGACGCGCCGCCGGACGAGGTCTGGGCGCGCGTGTCGACGATGGCGGGCGTGAACGACGAGCTCGCCCCGCTGCTGCGGATGACGCACCCGCCGGGGCTCGACCGGTTGGACCCGGAGCTGGCGGACCTCGGTCGGCCGGTGTTCCGCAGCCGCGTCCTCCTGCTCGGCGTCGTGCCGGTCGACTACGACGACCTCACGATCGTGCGCCTCGACCCGGGCCGCGGCTTCCTGGAGCGCTCGCCGATGGGCACGCAGCGCCTGTGGGAGCACGAGCGGCGGCTCGAGCCCGCCGGCGCGGGCTGCGCGATTGTCGACCGCGTGCGGCACGAGCCGCGCGTGCCCGTCGCGGGGCGCCTCCAGTCCGCGCTGTTGCGTCAGGTCTTCCGCCACCGCCACCGGAGGCTCCGGCGGCGGTTCGGCGGGAGGGCGGGGGGCTAGAGCACCTAGGCGGCCGCTGCGGCGGCCCGGCGGCGACCGCGCGGGAAGCGGCAGCCGCACTCCGGGCAGACCATCTCGTCGCGCCGCGATCCCGCCGGCCTCGACTCGGCCGTCCGCAGCCGCTGCTCCTGGCGCATCTCCTCGCGCAGGCAGCGGACCGAGAAGCGCTCCGCCTCCGCGCGCTCCAGCCAGCGGTCCTGGTCGGCCGGCTCGAGTGCGGCGACCTCCGCGTGGTGGCTCCACGACAGCCGCTCGCGGCGGCGGTCCATCTCGAAGCGCGACGCGACGTAGACCATGTTCATCAGCGTCTGCACGCCGTAGCCGGTGATCCGCGCGGCGCGCACGTAGCGCTCGCCGAACGCCTCGTTGCCGTAGCGCAGCCAGTCGCCGATCCACCATCCCGCTCCCCGGCCGATCACTCCGAGGCGCCTTCCCTGCGCCGCCCACTCGCTCAGCGCGAGCTCCGTGTCCGGCTTCCAAGCCGTGGGGGTGATCGAGACGCGCGACCGCTCAGCGACACGCGGCCACTCCTGCACAGGGCGAACTGTCTCGAGCGACGCGACCTCCATATGAATCCCCTCACCTCGGTTTCGCAACGTCGGCGGCATCCAGCTCATCGACCGCCAGCGACTGCCGTTGTGCGGGTCCGCGCCTTCCCAGGGCGCGGCCCAGCGACCGGACCGGATATTGGTCAGGACTCCTGCATCAGTCAAGGCATGCGGTGGACAATTCCCCCCCGAATAGGGGGTATGACCCCTCATCCGGACCGGGGATGCGGGCCTCTCGGGGGGTGTACGCGCGACCCTGGCGCGACGCTTTGGGGGGCGGCGAGACCGCAGGTACAGTCCGCCAGATGAGCGCCGCGACCGTCCCCGCGCCCACGCGCGCGGCCCAGAACGGCCCGCCGCCGGTGGATGTCCACATGGCCGACGCCATCCGGGTGGCGGGCCACGCGCCGACCGCGCTCGGCCTCGACGTCCGGACGCTCGCTCTCGACGGGCCGCGTGACGTCCCTGACACGAGCCTCGGTGGCGAGGGCGCGATCCTCGTGCTCCTGCTCGACCCATCCCCCGAACGGGCGCGCGCGGTCGGGCGTGCGCTCGTCGACGAGGAGGCGGCGCGCGCCGCTCGCGTCCGCCCCGGACGGGGGGCGAAGTTCACCGCGGTGAGGGGCACCCTGCGGACCGTGCTGGCGCGCGAGCTCGACCTCGCACCGCGCGAGGTGCCGATCGTCTACGGCGAGCACGGCAAGCCGGCGCTCGATCCGGAGCTCGGCTGCCGCGTGCACTTCAACGTCTCCCACACCGGCGGCCTCGCGGCGATAGCGATCGCCCGGGGCCGCGAGCTCGGCGTGGACGTGGAGCTCCACCGCCCGCGGAAGCGCCTCGACCTGCTCGCCCGCGCCGCGCTGACGGCGGCCGAGCGCGCGCGCTTCGAGCTGTTGCCCGAGGGCGAGCGCCTGGCCGCCTTCCTCGACGCTTGGAGCGCGAAGGAGGCGTACTCGAAGCTGCTCGGTCGCGGGCTCGGGCTGTCCTTCCGCGGGCTCGAGCTTCGCTCGTTCCACTCCCGGGTCGTGCGCCTACCGGTGGGCCCGCTGCACAGCGGGGCGCTCGCGGCGTGACCGAGGCGGTCGAGTCGGCGGTCCTCTCGCCCGCCGGGGTGCGGCTCGCGGTGTGCCAGTCGGGCCCGGCCGACGGGAGGGCCGTCGTCCTCCTGCACGGCATCACGATGACGCGCGACTACGTGCTGATGGGGTCGACCGAGCTCGAGCAGAACGGCTACCGCGTGATCGCCTACGACGCGCGCGGGCACGGACGCTCGACGGCGCCCGCGGATCCGGCGGCGTACGGCTACGACGAGCTGCTCGCCGACCTGCTAGCGGTCCTCGACACGTTCGACGTGGACCGCGCGGTGCTCGTCGGCAGCTCGATGGGCTGCCACACGGCCATACGGCTCGCGCTCGACCATCCCGAGCGGGTCGCGGCGATCACGGCGATCACGCCCGCGTACGACCCGGTCGCGCACCCCAACGAGGACGACGTCCGCGACGCGGACCGTCTCGCCGAGGCGATGCGCCGCGAGGGCGCCGACGGATACATCGAGGGCCTGAAGGAGATGGGCGACCCCGCCGTGGCGATGACGTTCCTCAGCCTCACGCGACGCCGTCTCGCCCAGCACCGTGACCTCGGCGCCGTGGCGGACGCCCTCCAGGCGAACCTGCGCGCGCGGCCGTTCAACGCGTTCGGCGAGCTCGCGGCGATCGGGGTCCCGGCACTCGTCGTGGCCAGCCGCGACGAGCTCGACCCCCGCCACCCGTACGACCTGGCGCGCGCGTACGCGGCGGCGCTTCCCGAGAGCGACCTCGTGTCGGAGCCGGAGGGCCGCGCGCCGCTCGCCTGGAACGGCAGGAAGCTGGCCCGGCGGGTGCTCGACCTCGCCTCCCGCGCGCATTACTTGACTAATCGAGACCGCTTGTCCACACTGCCGTCGCCCGGAAGCTAGGCGAGGGGAGAGATGCCGTTGCGGCTCAGCGCGCGAGCGACTTGCAGAGACCGCACCGGACAGGGGCAGCTTCTCCCGACGACGGGAGAAGCTCAGGCCTCACGCGCGGTCGGATGGCTCTGATCGACTCGGGCAACACTCGCGTGCGCTCCGCCGACGGCGCCGAGCCCGCCTCCGTGCGCGACGCGGGCGCGGTCCCGGGCCTGCCGCCGCTCGAGCGGCTCGAGGTCCTCTGCGACGCCGATTCGGTGCACGTGATCCGCTCGGTCGTGCGCTCGGGCCGGCTCGGCGACAAGGCGAAGGAGGGCGACGGGGTCGTCGCCGCGTCCGCGACGATCAACGGGCGGCCGGTCTTCTGCTTCGCCGAGGACGGGCGCTTCGCCGGCGGCTCGCTGGGCGAGGCCCACGCCGCCACGATCTGCCGCGTGCTCGAGCTCGCGAGCCAGGCGCGGGCCCCGGTCGTCGGCTTCATCGAGTCCGCCGGCGCGCGGATGCAGGAGGGCACGTCGGCGCTTGCCGGCTACGCGCGCGTGTTCCGGGCGAACGTCGAGCTGTCGGGACGGGTGCCGCAGATCTCCGTGCTGACCGGCACCTCCGCGGGCGGAGGCGTCTACTCGCCGGCGCTCACGGACTTCGTGGTGATGACCCACCACGCGAGCATGTTCCTCACCGGCCCGAAGGTGGTCGGCGAGGTCACGGGCGAGCAGGTCTCGGCGGAGGACCTCGGCGGCACGCGCGTGCACGAGCGCAACGGGGTCTGCCAGTTCGTCGTGCCCAACGAGGTCGACGGCGCGATCCTGGCGCGCGACCTCCTCTCGTACCTGCCCCAGAACGCATGGGAGCCGCCGCCGGAGTCCGAGCCCCAGGACCCGATCACCGACAACCCGGGCGCGTGCGTGCCGCGTGAGACCTCGCGCGTGTACGACGTGCGCCAGGTGGCGCGCGGGATCGTCGACGCCGGGGTGCTCCTCGAGGTCGCGCCGAAATGGGCGCGCAACATCGTCACCGGCTTCGCGCGCATCGACGGCCGCCCGGTGGGGGTCGTCGCCAACCAGGCGCGCTTCCTGGGCGGCGTGATCGACGCGGCCGCCTCGCAGAAGGCGGCCCGCTTCGTCAGGACGTGCAACGCGTTCGGCCTGCCGATCGTCGTGCTGGTCGACACGCCCGGCTTCATGCCGGGGACCAAGCAGGAGAGCGCGGGCGTGATCCGGCACGGAGCCAAGCTGCTCCACGCCTTCGCCGAGACGCGCGTCCCGACGGTCACGGTGATCCTCCGGCAGGCGTACGGCGGCGGCTACATCACGATGAACTCGAAGGACCTCGGCGCCGACTTCACGTTCGCCTGGCCGCGCGCCGCGATCGGGATCATGGGAGCGAAGCAGGCGGTCGGGATCATCCACAAGCGCCAGGTCGCCGCAGCCGCCGACCCGGCCGCGGAGCTGGAGCGCCTGGCCGAGACCTACGCCGCCGAGCACCAGGGCGCGTGGGCCGCGGCGCGCGACGGCGTCATCGACGAGGTCGTCCTCCCCGCCGAGACCCGCCCGCGCCTGTGCGCGGCGCTGGCGGCGCTCCAGGCGAAGCGCCCGCGCCCGGGCGAGCTGAGCAACATCCCGCTGTAGGTGGTCCTCGGCGCGCGCGGTCGCGCCGCCGTAAACAGCGGCTAACAACGGCGCACGAAAGGCCGCTTTGGTCACTTCACTGCGCATAGAGCAGTCAGGTGACCAAAGCGACCTCGGTGCACCCCGTAATTGCGGCTGTTTGCGGTGGCGCGATGGCGTGCTCGCGCGGAGACCGGCGAAGCCGGCCGCGGCCTAGGCGATCTGGAGCGGCTGGCCCTCGAGCGCGTCCGCCAGCGGCGCCCAGGTCTTCGAGCGCCCGGGCGGGTGCAGCGTGATCGCGTGCGCGGCGGCCAGGAGGTACGCGACCTCGCTGGAGCCGATGAAGGCCATGCCGCCGAGCGCCTCGGTCGCGCGGCTCGCCGCACGGGTGATCGCGTCCTGGCAGGCGTAGCGGACCAGCAGCGAGCGCGTGAGCAGGTCGGCCGAGTCCTCGTCGGCGTCGAGCCCGCGGGCCACGCCCTCGAGCCCGGCGATCGCGCCCTCGAGCTCCATCGCGGGCGCCACGCGGTCGACGGGCGTGCCCTTGCCGGCCTTGATCGCCCGGTCGGCGAGCGCGCTCGCCACGCCCACGTACGAGGCGGTGATGAGCAGCTCGAACCAGATCAGCCCGCGCGCGTCGGTCTCGCTCAGGGAGCCGCCGCTGGACGGCTCCTGCGTCGGCATCACGAGCTGGTCGTCGATCTCCACGTCCTCGAGGATCACCTCGTGGCTCTCGGCGCCTGCCAGCACCCACGTGTTCCAGAACGGCCGCCGCGAGAGGCCGGGCGACGAGGCCGGGATGAGCGCCACGGCGAGCCGCTCCTCGCCGTCCTCGACCAGCCGGAAGCTCGCGGTGAGCATGTCCATCGACCCCGACAGGCTGCACGGCTTCTTGCTCCCGCTGAGGCGGACCTTCGAGCCGTTGCGGGTGGCGGTCATCACCGGCGACAGGATTCCCTGGCCGGGCCGTCCCTCGGCGAAGCCCGACGCCACCAGCCGGTTGTCCTGCGCCACCGCCTCGAGCAGGAAGAACTCCATGCCGTCCGAGCCGCGGCTGACCTCCACGAGCGTGGCGATCGAGAAGTTGTGCATCGTCACGGCGACCGCGAGCGACGGCGACAGCGAGCCCAGTCCGCGGTGGAGGCGAACCGCCTCGACGGCGCTCAGCCCGATCCCGCCGTGCACGGCCGGCACGAGCACCCCCGGCCCGCCGGCGTCGCGGAACGCGCCGATCAGCCCGCTCTCCTCCTTCTCGCGCTCGAGCAGCGGCTGCTCCTCGGCGCGAGCCCTGAAGCCCGGCAGCGTGCTCTCGAGGACCGCGTGCTCCCGGTGCAGGAACCCGGAAGCGGTCGCGCTCTCGGTGGCCACACCCTCCATCGGCGCGACTATACGCCCGGCTCCACGGGCCGCAAAACGCGCAGATCCGGCCCGAAGATGTCCGTCAGCTGGGCCTCCACGGTCTCGCGCAGGAGCCGCACGGCGACGGGGTCGAGGAACTCCGACAGCGACGGGATCCCGAGGTCGAAGTCGCACGCGAAGTGGATCCGGCAGCCGACCTCGGCGGGCTCGATCCGCCACTGGCCCTCGAGCGTCTCGGCGTCCCCCTCGCTAAGCGCGAAGGTCATCGTCCGGGCGTCGGCGTCGAGCACGTCGCGCTGCGACCAGCGGAGGATGCCGTTGCGGAACCTCGTCTCCCAGTGCGACACGCGCGTCCCGCCGGCGTCCTCATCGAGCCGCAGCGAGAGGATCACCTCGCCCTCGTGCACGTGCCGGTCGAGCTCGCGCAGCACCTCGAACGCCTCGTCCGCCGACACGTCCGCGTGGACGCCGGTCACCTCAACGTGCTGGAGCATCCGTCCTCCCCCTAACTGCGTCGAGTGTCATCGCCACGGCGCCGATCAGCCGCTCCTGCTGCTCGTCCGAGATCAGCGCGCTCGGCGTCAGGCGCAGCGTCGCGTCCTCGTTCAGCGAGTAGCTCGGCAGCACGCGGTGCTCGCCGATCAGCTCGAACAGGAACTCGCCCGCGATCCCGGCGGTCGTGAACTCGAGTCCGATGAGCAGGCCGAGCCCGCGCACGTCGGCGACGAGCCCTTCGCCGCGCTCGGCCACGACGTCGCGCAGCCGCTCGAGCAGCGAGTCGCCGATCGCCGCGGTCGCCTCGATCACGCCTGAGCCCTCGAGCACCTCGACGGTGGCCGCCGCCGCGGCGGCCATCACGGGGGAGTTCGCGAACGTGGACGAGTGGAGGTAGGGATCCCGGTTCAGCCGCGCGTACACCTCCGGCGTCGCGACCACGGCGCTCACCGGCAGCACCCCGCCGCCGAGGATCTTGCCGCTCAGCAGGACGTCCGGGCGCACGGCGTCGATCTCCGCGCCCCACCACATCCCCAGCCGGCCGAGCCCCGTCTGGATCTCGTCGAGAACCAGCAGCGCCCCGTGCTCCCGGCAGAGCCCCTCGACGGCGCGCAGGTACCCCGGGGGCGGGATCCGCACGCCTCCCTCGCCCTGGACGGGCTCCACGAACACGGCGCACTCGCCGGGCGCGGCGGCCAGCACGGCGGCGATCGCGTCCGCGTCGCCGTAGGGCACGTGCGTCACGCCCTCGAGCAGCGGCGCGAACGGGTCGCGGTACTTCGCCCGGCCGGTCAGGCTCAGCGCACCGTTCGACTTCCCGTGGAAGCCGCCCTCGGTCGCCACCAGCCGCGGCCGGCCCGCGAGCCGCGCCAGCTTGATCGCCATCTCGACCGCCTCGGCCCCCGAGCAGTGGAGGAACACGTACTCGAGGCCGTCCGGCGTCACCCGCGCGAGCGCCTCGGCCGCGCGCGCTATCACCGGGTTCAGCAGGAACCGCCCCTGCATCGGCTGGGACTCGATCTGCGCCTGCACCGCCGCCACGACGTCGGGGTGGCGGTGCCCGAGCAGGAAGACGCCGTTGCCGCCGCAGTCGAGGTAGTCCTGACCGCTCTCGTCGAAGATGAGGCAGCCCTCCGCCCGCACCTCCGCGTGCCCGGTCATCACCGAGTTGGTGATCGCGTGCGTTGCGTTCACGTGAGCGCGGTAGACGTCGGCGAGCGCCGTCGCGTCGACCAGCGCGGCCTCGGTCGCGCTCATGCCTCCACCGGTCCCGCGAGCGTCTCGAGCAGGTACTCGATCGAGCTCTCGAACGTGCGGTCGAGGTCGAGGTCGAAGTCGCGCCCGTAGTGGCGCGACAGCTCGGCGAGCGAGCTGTCGAACGGGCGCGGCGTGACGACGATCGTCGCGATGCTCGTGACCTGGTCGTAGCGGCGCACCATCCGCCGCGGCAGCTCGGGGAAGAACACCGGCCGGATCAGCCGGTCGACCATCTCGGGGTGCACGAGGCGCGGCCGCGGAACGGCCTGCCCGTGCCGCGCGGCGATCTCGATCGCCCGCTCGATCGACCGGCGCGACGTGTACGCGCGCTCGCCGGCCGTGATCGACGACACCTCGCCGGGCGGCGGCTTGGCGACCATCGCGTCGAGCAGGTCGGCGACGAGGTCGGCCGACACGAAGTCGACCAGGTCGCCGTCCTCGACCGGCAGCACGGCGAGCTGGTCGCTCAGCAGGGCGCGCATGAAGAAGTGGAAGCCCTGGAGCCGGGCGGCCTCGCCGGTGCGCGAGTCGCCCACGACCACCGACGGCCGGACGATGTGCCAGTCGAGCCCGCTCGCGCGCACGAGCTCCTCGGCGGAGCGCTTCGAGTCGAGGTAGTGGCCGGGATCGACCCAGCCGTGGCTCGACCCGTTCGGCACGACGACGAACGCGGTGCTCACCTGGATCAGGCGCGCGCCGGAGTCGGCGACCAGCTCGAGCACGTTGCGCGTGCCCTCGACGTTCACCTGGAACGACTCCTCGCGTGGGATGTCGAAGCGCGTGGCCGCGGCGCAGTGCACCACCACGTCGACATCCCGCGCCAGCAGCTCGTACTCGGCCGGTCCCAGGCCGAGGTGCGGGCGGCTCACGTCCCCCTGCACGACCCGCACGTCCGCCCGCGGCGGCTCGCTGCGGTGCGACAGGCAGATCGTCCATTCCGGGTCGAGCCGCTCGAGCAGTGGACTGCCGACGACGCCGGACGGGCCGGTGACCAGGACCGTCTGGGGCTCGGTCACGCCTTGACCGCCTCGCGCGCGAAGTTGAGCGAGGCCGGGGCGGCGACCGCGTGGTAGCCGCCGTCGGCGTGCACGACCCCGCCGCTGAGCGAGTCGGCCCAGTCGGACATCAGCAGGCAGACGACCTTGCCGACGGCCGTCGGGTCGTCGGAGTCCCAGCCGAGGGGCGCCTGCCCCTCCCAGGCGTCGCACAGCAGGTCGAAACGGGCGAACACCTCGGAGGCCACCGACCTGATCGGGCCCGCGGCCACGAGGTTGGTGCGGATGCCGAGCGGCCCGAGGTCCTGCGCCAGGTACCGGTTGACGGCCTCGAGCGAGGCCTTGAGCACGCCCAGCCACTCGTAGCCGGGCCAGGCGACGTCCGGCGAGAAGGTGAGGCCGACGATGCTGCCGCCCGCGGGCATGACGGGAGCGACCGCCTCGGCGAGCTTCTTGTACGAGTACGCCGTCACCTCGAAGGCGCGCGCGGCGTCGGCGCGATCGCCGCCGAGCAGCCCGTGCCGGACGAGCCGCGGCGGCGCCCAGGCGATCGCGTGCAGGGCGCCGTGGATCGCGCCGTGCTCCTGCTGGATCGTCTCCGTGAGGGCGGCGAAGTCGTCGTCGCTGGACGCGTCGAGCTCGAGGATCGGAGCCGGCGACGGAAGATGGGCCGCCGCGCGCTCGGTGGCCCGCCGCGAGCGCCCGTAGCTGGTGAGGAGCACCTCGGCGCCCGCGAGCTGCGCCTCGCGCGCGGCGGCCCAGGCGATGCTCCGCTGGGTCAGCACGCCCGTCACGAGGAGGCGCTTGTCGGCGAGCAGCACCGCGGCCTCAGCCGAGCGAGGCGGGGTCCTGCATCACGAGGCTCAGGTTGAGCGACGCGAGCGGCTCCCCGCGCTGGTTGAGCGTCCAGAACTCGTAGAACTCCTGCACCATGCCGTCGCCGGCGGGAGTGGACTCCACGAAGCGCCCCTCGATCGACATCGTGTCGCCGACGAGCGTCGGCCTGTGCCACGTGATGTCCGCCTTGCGCGCGGCGATCAGGCGCGAGACGTCGAGCGGGACCATCGGCGCCGCGGTGGCGATGATCAGCATCTCCTGCGCCACGCGCGCGCCCGGGCCGTGGCTCGCGGCGTACTCGGCGTTCGCGTACGGCTCGTTCCAGTCGCCGGTGATGGCCGAGAAGCCCACGAGGTGGGCCTCGGTGATCGTCCGCCCCGGCGTGCGGTAGGGGTGCCCCTCGAGCAGCTCCGCCATCGTCATGTCGACGGCGTCCATCGGCGGCTCCGCCCACTCCGGGATCGCCGGCGACTCGTCGCGCGGCCCGAAGCCCAGGCGCATCCGGCAGACCGTCTCGTCGCGCTGGTTGATGATCCGCAGCTCGAGCGGCGGACCGCCGCCGTCCGCCTGGTCACGCCCCACGAGCGCCCGGCCCGAGATCCGGATCGTGTCCCCGAACACGACCGGCTTCTTGTAGACCGCGTGGGCGGTCCGCATCGGGCCGAGCGCCCGCTTCAGGCGTTGGGGGATCATCCCCACTCCGACCGAGCTGAGCAACAGTCCATGGGCGATGCGTTCCCCGAACATGTTGCGGCTCGTCCAGTCGCGATTGACGTGCTGCGGGTTGTAGTCGCCGGTCAGGCCGGCGAAGCCGACGACGTCGGCCTCCGTCATCGTCCGGCCCGTGTTCTCGAAGGCAATCCCCGAGTCGAAGTCGCCCGGCGTGACGTCCGCCGCGTGGACGATCGCGGTGGTCGCCATCGCCTACTCGGCCGCCGCCAGGACGAGGACGCTGTTGTGCCCCCCGAACCCGAACGCGTTCGAGATGGCGACCGGGCGGTGGCCGTTCTCGGCGCCATTCTGGAACAGCGGGCGCGACTTCTTCGGCACGTAGTCGAGGTCGAGGCCGTCCTCCGGCACCTCGTAGTTCAGCGTCGGCGGCGCGACCCGCCGCTCGAGCGCCAGCAGCGTGGCGACCGACTCGACCGCCCCGGCGGCCCCGATCAGGTGGCCGATCGCCGACTTGAGCGACGAGACCGGCACGTCCTTGGCGCGGTCGCCGAGCACCACCTTCAGCGCGCGCGTCTCGCTGCGGTCGTTCGCCGGCGTGCCAGTGCCGTGGGCGTTCACGTAGTCGACGTCGCTCGGGTCGAGCCCGGCGTCCTCGAGCGCGCGCTGGATCGCCAGGATCGCCCCGCGCCCCTCGGGGTGCGGCGCGACGATGTGGTGCGCGTCGTTGGTGATCCCGTAGCCGAGGATCTCGCCGTAGATCCGCGCCCCGCGCTCCTCGGCGACCTCCGCCGCCTCGAGCACGAGGATGCCCGCGCCCTCGCCCATCACGAAGCCGTCGCGGCGGGCGTCGAACGGCCGCGAGATGCCCTTCTCCGACAGCGCCTCCATGTTCGCGAACGCCGCCAGCGGCATCCGGACGATCTCGGCCTCGGCGCCGCCGACCACCATCGCGTCGGTCTCGCCGAGTCGCAGCATCCGGATCCCGTCGGTGATCGCGTCGGCGCCGCTCGAGCACGCGGAGACGACCGCGAACGCCGGTCCCTCGAGCCCGAAGCGGAGCGCGAGCACGCCCGAGGCCGCGTTCGCCATCGACTTCGGGATCAGCAGGCTCGACACGTACTCGGGCCCCTGGATCAGCGCATCGAGGCCCTCCTCGAGCGTGCCGCTGCCGCCGTTGCCGGTGCCGATCACACAGCCGATCCGGTCGGCTGCGACCGGCAGGCCGTCATCCCAGCCGGCCGAGGCGAGCGCCTCCTCGGCGGCCACGACGGCGAACTGGGTGAAGCGGTCGTAGCGCTTGATCTCCTTCCGCTTCAGGTGCTCGGTCGGATCGAAGTCGGCGCACCGGCCGAGGCCGTCCGCGATGCCCGACGCGCCGTCGCTCCAGCGGTCGAACAGCGTCTCGGCGCCGGCGCCCAGCGGCGTGACGGCGCCGATGCCCGTGACGACGATCCGACGCCGGCTCACTCGTCGTCCTCGTCCTCGCCGGTGTCGCCCGAGACGATCTTGGTGTGGATCATCTCGATCACGCCGCCGAGGTCGCTGACGCCCTCGGCGTCCGCGGCCTTGATGCGCACGCCGTACTTCTGCTCGACCACCTGGCCGATCTCGACCATGTCGAGCGAGTCGAGGTCGAGCTCCTCCATCGTCGCGTCCGACTTGATGAGGTCGGGCTCGATGTCGAACTCATCCACGAGCAGCCCGCGAATCAGGCCCTCGATGTCTTCCCTCGTGACCGTCTGCGTAGACGATTCCATTCCGTCCCTTCCTTTCAGTTCAGGCCGCTAGGCCGCCGTCCACCGTCAGCACCGCCCCCGTCACGTAGCTCGCCTCGGGGGACGCCAGGAATCCCACGCACGCCGCGACCTCCTCCGGCTTGCCGAGCCGCCGCGCGGGCAGGAAGTCGACGAGGCCGGTGTTGACCCCCTCGATGAAGCTCGTCTCGATCAGCCCCGGCGCGACCACGTTGGCCGTCACGCCGCGGCGCGCGACCTCGGCGGCCACGGTCTTCGTGGCGGCGATCAGGCCCGCCTTGGACGCCGCGTAGTTCACCTGTCCCGGGTTGGCCCGCAGGGCCACCACGGACGAGATGTTCACGATGCGGCCGTAGCGCGAGCGGAGCATCGGGTTGAGCGCGCGGCGCATGCACCAGTAGGCCGCGGAGAGGTTCGTGTCGAGCACGCTGTTCCAGGCGTCGTCGTCGAGCTGCATCGAGAGCCCGTCGACGCGGGTCCCGGCGCTGTTGACGAGGACGCTGACCCACTCGAAGCGCTCCTCGAGCTCGGAGAAGCACTGCTCCATCTCATCCGGGCTCGCCACGTCGGCTCGCACTGCGACGGCCGCCCCGCCGGCCTCCTCGATCTCGCGGACCACGGCCTGGGCCCCGTCCTCGTCGGAGCGGAACGTGATGCCGACCGGCAGGGCGCTCCCGTTGGCTCCACTCGCGGACAGGCGCTTCGCGATCGCGGCGCCGATGCCGCGCGAGGCGCCCGTCACGAGGGCGCAGCCAGGTGTAGTGCGTCGTGGACTCATCGCCGCGCGGCGACGATACGTTCAGTCTGCTGCGCGGTCAAAAACGTCTGAGAGGCTGAGCTCGATCAGCCGCGTGAGGACGCCGCCGGGCCCGATCTCCTCGAACCGCTCGGCGCCCCCGTCGGCCAGCGCCTGCACCGCCTCAACCCAGCGCACCGGCGACAGCAGGCTGTCCGGCAGCTCGCGCCGCGGATCCTCCATCGGGGCGACGCTGATCGGCGAGAACACGACGCAGGCGGGCGGAGAGAACTCGATCTCCGCGAGCGCGGCGCGCAACGGCTCGACCGCCGACGCCATCAGCGGCGAGTGGAAGGCGCCCGCCACCCGCAGGCGCGTCGAGCGGATCCCCGCCTCCTTCAGGCGCTCGCGCGCGCGGTCGAGCTGCTCGGCCGACCCCGACAGCACGACCTGATTGGGCGCGTTGTTGTTGCCGACGGCCACGCCGAGCTCCTCGGCGATCGGCGCGACGTCGTCGACCGCCGCCTTCGCCGCGAGCATCCCGCAGCCCGGGTGGGCGTCCGAGGCCTCCTGCATGAGCTGCCCGCGGCGCGCGGCGAGCCGGACCGCGTCGTGCTCGTCGAGGCTGCCGGCCGCGACGAGCGCCGTGAGCTCACCCAGGGAGTGGCCGATCGCCCACTCCCCGCGTGGGCAGCCGCGTGCGTGCCAGTGCGCGACGCTCGCGCAGACGATCGCGGGCTGCGCGGCGGCGGTGGAGGCCTCGGCGCGCTCGAACGCGTCGTCGCCCGCAACGGCCGCGAGCGTGTCGAGCAGCTCCGGGCGCCAGCGGGCCACCACGTCGCGCATCCCCTCCTCGTGGCTCCCCTGGCCGGGGAAGGCCAGCACGACGCGCTCGCCGGACCGCTCGTCGCTCACGTCCGCGTCGCCAGCACGTGGCTGATGTAGGCGGCCGAGTACATCGGGTTCCCGTCCGGGAAGTAGCGCTCGTCCAGGTCCCTGCCGCTCATCTGCTCGTCCGTCTCGAAGCCGAAGCCACGCAGCCAGTCCGGCACGTCCCCGGGGTCGATGCCGAACTCCCAGTCCTCGCCCACCCGCCGGCTGCGGCGGTGCGAGCGGCGCGCCCCGACGTCGGGAGAAGTCCCGTCCGCGGTGTCGCGGTGAAGGTGGTCGAAGACCAGCCTGCTCCCCGGCGCGGTCACCGACGCGATGTCCCGCAGCGCCGATTCGACGGATTCCCGCGGGATGTACCAGCTCACCGCGAGCCAGTTGACGAACGCCGGCCGCTGCGCGTCGAAGCCGTGCTCCAGGAGGCGCTCCCCGGGCCGCTGGGAGTTGAAGTCGCACGGCACGAACTCGATCCGATCGACCGCGTCGGCGGGCGCGTGCTCCGCCAGGATCTCGCGCTTGACCGCCTGGGTCTCCGGGTGGTCGACCTCGAAGAAGCGCAGGGCCGGGCCGGACAGCCGTACCGACGTGGCGTCGAACCCCGAGCCCAGCATCACCACCTGGTCGACGCCGTCGGCCGCGGCGGCGCGCAGTGCGTCGTCCGCGTAGCGCGACCGCAGCACCGTCTGGCCGATGATCCCGCGATAGAAGCTGTTCGTGATGAAGCCGGTGCGGCGGTTCAGCCGCGGGCTCTTCATGAACGTGCGGAGGTAGCGCGAGCGCACGAAGTGGCGCGCGTAGGGGTCCTCGAGCGGGCGCTGCTCGGGCGGGAAGTTCATCGCGCCAGCGCGGAACATCGCCGCGAACTCCGCGGTGCGGCTCGCGCGCCCGCCGCGCAGGCGCCCGCCTCGCTCCGCGACCTCGGTCACGGCTTGGCCTCCGGCAGCCCCATGTACTCGAGCCGGCTGTCCTGGGTCTCGCTCGACCAGCGGAGCACGGTCTCGAGCCGCTCCTCGGCCGTCGTGTCCACCAGCCGCCGCCCGTCCCAGACCTCGTAGTCCCCGACGGCGTCGGCGTGCTGCTCGAGCCCCTGCTGGAAGAGAACCTCGCGACGGAAGATCGTCTCCGCCACCGGCAGCTCCTCCCACAGCCGGCGGCCGGCCGTGATCAGCTCGAGCACGCGCTGCCTGTCGTCCGGGTGGTCCAGCAGGTGGCGGCGCACCACCCAGCTGCCCACCGACAGGTGACGGATCTCGTCGATGTTCGCGCCGCGCTCGATGTCCGCGGCCGCCGGATCGAGCGGCCGCCACTTGCGCTCGGACAGCTCGGCGAACGGCGCGAGCACCCCCTCGACGAGGATCGTGAGGATCACGACGCCGCTCACGTAGCTCTGGAGGCGCATCCACTGGAGGCCCGGCACGTCCGCGGCCCTCAGGTTCTCGATCGGCGTGCCATTGGCTTGCGCGAAGACGTGCTGGAACGCTCGGTAGACCGGCTGCTGGGCGAAGTCGTTGAGCGGCTCGAGCACGCGGTCGCGGTCCGCGCCCGAGTAGCGCTCCATCGTCTCGAACAGCTCGTCCTCGGGCACGCCGAGCTCCACGATGTGGTCCCGGAACACGCGCGAGTGGCGCGCCTCGTCCACGAGCTGGGTCGCGTAGAACTCCATCGAGTCGAGGTCGGGCGCGATCGCGACGAGGTAGGAGATCATCCGCGTCGCGGCCTCCTCGGCCATCGAGCGGAACGCCATCTCGTCGATCATGGCGTCGCGCAGTGGGCCGTCGGCGAGCATGTGCGGCGGCACGCCGCTCTCTGGGCGGTGGCCCCTCACGAGTCCGTTCAGGGTGCCCTGCGCGACGGCCGGCAGCCAGTAGTCGAGGTTGCAGTCGTGCGGCGAGAGCTCGAGATCGGTCGCGCCCTCGAGCACGCGCGGGGCATCCTCGAACGACGCGACCTCGTGGGGGACGCCGCTCACGACGCGCCCCGCTGAGCGGAGGGGGGAGGATTCGAACCCCCGACCGGTCCGGAGACCGGTGCGGTCACGAGGACCGCTGCAATCAGCCGCTCTGCCACCCCTCCATGCCTTCCGTCAGATGCTCCCGGTGACTCTCATGAGCTGGAAGAGCGCGCCCGGGTTCACGCCGCCCTCCCATGCGATGTACTCGGGCTCCACCACGTGCGGGGCCCACTTGAGCTTGAAGTCGAGCTGCGTGAGCGCCGGGTAGAGGAACCCCGCGCGCCTGCCCATCTGCTCCATGATCGTGTGGGCGACGCGGTTGTAGCCGGGGATCTCGTGATCGTGGGAGAAGCCGACGTAGGGCGTCAGCCCGAGGTGCAGCCAGCGCACGCCCTCCTCCTGGAGCCGCTCGAGGGCCGTGTGGAAGATCAGCTCGACCGTGCCCGGCGGCGAGTCCGGCCGGCGGCGGGTGAGGTCGTAGAGCCAGCCCGGGCGTGAGCCCCAGACCGGCGAGTAGGTCACGTACGCGATCGTCTCGCCCTCGCGGCGCGCGACGAAGACGCGCCGCTCGGCCGCGCCGCGGCCCGCGCGTTCGCCGACCATGAAGCGCAGCTCCTTCGCCAGGCGGCCCTTTGCCTTGAGCCATGTTCGATCGACCTCGGCGAGCGGCGCCTCCGGCCGTTCGCCGGGCGCGAGCTCCTCCACGGTCACGCCGAGCCGCTTCGACCGCTTGAGCTTGTTGCGCAGCTTCATGAAGCGCGTGCCGCGCAGCGTGAACCGCTCGAGCTCGATCCCGTAGGAGGTGCCGAACTGGTTGACGGTGAAGCCGCTCCGCGCGTACAGCTCGCCGTCCTCGCGGAGCAGCTGCACCGCGGTGATCCGGCGTCCCTCGGACTTCGCCCAGCGCTTGAACGACTCGAGCAGTCGCGGGCGGTCGTCCGCCGCGGCCACCGGACCGCAGAGCTGGACCACGTGCCGGCCGCCGGCCGGGCGGTAGGCGACGAAGCCGTCGATCGCCGGGTCGAGGTAGTGCTCGGTGCCGTCGTTGAACGTGAGGAACGCGCTCGAGTGGTCCCCGTGCTCGGCGAGCAGCTCGAGCACGCGCCGGTCGGCCTTGCCGAGCGTCGCGGGCGCTGGCTTTGCGACGACGCTCATCGCGCGCCGACGGGCTCCGGGGGCTTCGCGACTCCGTGGTGGTCGACCACCGGCGCGGTCGTGTCCTCGAACTCCCACCATGGCCGCTCGACGTCGTCCTCGACCTTCGCCCAGGCGGGGTGCGGAGCCTCGGGCTCGAACCGCACCTTGGGCATCTTGTAGATGTTCCCGAACACCGACCGGTCGCCGAACAGGTGGAGCGGGATCGCCAAGAGCGCCCAGTCGGGGCCATGCAGCCACCAGTACACGAGCGCCACGACCGCGGCAGTGAAGATGCTGTGCAGGACGTTGTACGTGTACGCGTACCAGAGCGGGATGCGCTTGTCCTTCGCCTTGCGGTACGCGATCGCGCCCGGCAGGTAGCCGATCGTGTCGGGGTAGGCGAACAGGATCGCGGCGCCCACCCAGTCCACCGGCTCGCCCTTCGCGGCGGCCCTGATCAGGAGAACCGTGCAGATCGTCGCGCCGAAGAAGAACTCGGCGCGGATCATGTAGTAGCCGAAGCGGGTGAAGTACCTGTTAGCGGGATCCAAGGGTCGCCTCCTTGTTGGCGGCCGCAACTTAACCCGCGCTCGGTGCACGCTCAAATGTTCCTACGCGAGGCCCGTCCCAGGCGGTGTGTTTGACCCCCCCGACCGGCCCCGCTTACCTACGAGCGATGTCCGCGGCCCGCCTGCTCGTCTCGCGGCCAAAGCGCGTCGCCGACGGCGTGTGGCTCGTTCGCGGCGGCTTCCCGCTGCGGATGATGAACGTGTACCTGGTCGAGAACCCCCCGTCCGGGCGGCAGGCGCCGGGCGGAGTCGTCGTCTTCGACGCGGGGGTCGCGGTCATGCGCAAGCCGATCCTCGACGCCGCCGCCGGGCTCGGCGGGATCGAGCGCGTGGTCCTGAGCCACGCCCACGTCGACCACCGCGGCGCAGCCCCCCGACTGGGGGCGCCCGTCTGGTGTCACGAGGACGAGCGCGCCGACGTGGAGGGGGACGGCGGCATCCACTACATGGACTTCTCGCTCTTCGACGCGCATGGCCGCGCGACGATCCCGCGGCTGGCGCCCCTGTGGGACGGCGGACCCGTGCGCGTGGACGGGACGCTTGCCGAGGGCGACGAGGTCGCCGGGTTCGAGGTCGTCGGCGTGCCGGGCCACTCGCCCGGCCAGATCGCGCTGTGGCGCGAGCGCGACGGCCTGACGCTGTGCTCCGACTGCTTCTACGCGATCGACGCGCAGATCGGCCTGAAGGGACCGCCGCGCGTGCCGCACCGCGCGTTCAACTGGGACCACGCGATGGCGCGCGAGTCGCTGCGCAAGCTCGCCGGCCTGAAGCCGCGGATGGCGCTGCCGGGCCACGGCGACCCGTTGGCGGGCGACGTGGCCGGCACGCTCCGCTACGCGGCCGAGACGACCTAGTCGGTCCGGGGTACACCCCTGGGGATGGGCGGATCGAAGCTGCTGTCGTTCGTCAGGTACGGCCTACCGGCGATCTTGCTCCTGGCGGGTCTCGTCCTGCTGATGGTGCCGAGCAACTCCCAGGCCGAGGGATTTGCGCTGTTCGCCGGCGCGGCGCTCTCGGTTCTCCTGCTGAACGTGCTCTACCGGATCGGCGTGAGCGGCGAGCAGGAGCGCGATCGCGAGGACGAGGCGCGCGCGTACTTCGACGAGCACGGCGAGTGGCCGCCGGAGGAGGAGCGGCGGGCCGGCCGGGCGTGGAACCTGCCGATCAACGTGGCGATGCCCGGCGACGAGCCGGCCGACCGCGAGCCCGCGGAGGGCGACCGGGACTGAGGAGGCTCAAGCGCCTACGCGCCAGGGCCGATCCCTGACCGCATGGCGCCCATCACCGCTCGGGACATCGCGTTCGCGGCGGCGTGCACCGCCATCGCCCTCCTCCCGTGGGCGATCGACGGCCGCCCCAACGGCTACTCCGTCGTTGCGGGAGCGCTGCTCGCGGGCCTGCTGCTCGGGATGCGAGCGGTGGCCGTGGTCTTCGTCGTGTGCGTCGGCGTGGCCCTCGGGGCCCTCGTGGACCTGCAGCTCGACCCGCCCGTGAACACCGGGGGCGACGGCGACGGCCGCTGGCTGTTCATCTACTTCTGCCTGACGGCGATTCCGGTGGTGCTGTCGTGCGTCGCCGCGGCGGGCGCGCTCGTGCGGTGGCTCGTGATGCGTGCTCGCGGCGGCGGTCTGCCGTCGTCGTCGCCTCGGGCCCAAGCGGCGGTCGGGTGGTCGGCGCTCGCGGTCCTGATAGCCGGTGCGAGCTGGAGCTCCGAGAGCCTCGTCCTGCTGCTGGGCCTTCCGATCGTCGCCTGGTTCGCCTCGCGGCGGCGCCACTCAGCGCAGTAGCCAGCCGTCCTCCGGCTGCGGCTCCTGCTCCGCCGGCGGGCGCGTGCGCTTGTCGAAGTCGGACCACATCAGGAGCTCCTCGTCGGCCAGCGGGGGCGGGTCGTACGGGATCTCCGGCGTCGGCTCGCCCGCCGCCTCGTGCAGCCGCGCGGTCATCTCCTGGCCGAGCGTGTGCAGGCGCGAGACGCTGCGCTCGATGTGCTCCTTCAGCTCGGGCTTCGACAGGTCGGTGAGCGGCGTCGTGAAGAGGTTCTCGATCAGGAAGTCGCTGCCCACCGGCACGCCGGCCTCGCGCAGGTCCCAGCCCGACGTGCCCCACTTGCGGAACTGGGCCTGCATGAACGTGTTCATCTGCGAGTTGACCTTGAGCGTCGGCTGGACCGAGCGCACGAACTCCGGGTCGAGGATGCCGCCGTTCCGGAACAGGTTGAGCAGGATCGAGAAGTAGCTGGCGTTGTCCCAGAGGAACTTGCTCCCGGTTGCCTGCGGGTCGCCGTAGACCGCGAGCTGGCCGGGGAAGACGTCGAGGCCGAGCTGCACGATCCCGAGCAGCGACCGGTTGTGGCTGCGCACGCGCTGGGAGAACTCCGAGCCCGACTCGCCGTCGAGGTTCCGGGCCATCAGATCGGTCGCGAGCGTGTTCGAGATGGCCCCGAGGTCGTGGCCGGTGGAGTAGAGGGGGTCGAGGAAGACGGCGGCCTCCCCGGTGAGCGCCCAGCGGTGGCGCGAGAAGGCGCGCGTGCAACTGTGCGCGAAGCGCCTGCGCTTCATGAAGTCGAGGATCCCGTCCTCCGACTGCGGCATGTGCTCGGCGAGCTGCGGCTCGGTCCTCGCGAGCCACTCGAGCACGGCGTCGTAGCGACGGATCTCGTCCCACGACACGAAGCGCGAGTCCGCCACCACGCCCACGCTGGTGCACCCGGAGCCGAGGTTGATCACCCAGATCCAGTAGCCCTGGCCGACGAACGACACCGTGCTCTTCCAGCGGGTCCCGGACGGGACCTGGGCGCGCCAGGCGGGGTCGTCGGACCACTCGTCGATGACGATGTTGGTCGGCGTCCGCCACCAGCTCGAGTTCGCGTCGATCGGCAGGTCGATCTGGACCCCGAGCTTGCGTCGCAGGTACGCCTGCCGTCCGGTGGCGTCCATCACCCAACGCGCCGTCAGCTGATCCGACTTGCCCCCGCGCTCGGCCGTCACCGTGTGCCGGTCGGGGCCCAGCTCGACGTCCGATACGTGCGTCTGGTCGCGGAACTCGATCCCGCGGTCGTCGCACAGCTCAACCAGGTGGTTCTCGATCGCGCCGCGGTCGATGTGGAAGTTCGCCAGCGGCGAGAAGCGGATCAGCCCGTACTCGATCCGGCGCGTGATGTCGTCGTTGCCGTTGTTCGAGCAGAACCAGCGCAGTCCCATCTTGCGGAGGTGCTCCGCCTGGAGGTAGTCCTCCAGCCCCATCACGTCCTTCAGGTAGTGCGCGCCGACCTCGGCGATCGACTCGCCCACCTTGTAAGCGGTCGGCGCGACCGGGTGCTCGCGCTTCTCGAGGACGACGATCTTCGTCTTCGGGCGTAACTCCTTGAGCTGGAGGGCGCCGGTCAGTCCTGAGACGCCGCCGCCGACGATCGCGAGGTCGTAGTCCTTCGCCATGAGCGCGCGCGAGGCTAGACAGCACGCGCGCACCAGTCAAAATGCGCACACCTTGGACGTCTTCCGCACCCCGGAGGATCGCTTCGCCGGCCTCGTGGACTTCCCCTACGAGCCGCGCTACCGCGACCACGAGGGCCTCCGCCTCGCCCACGTCGACGAGGGCGACGGCCCACCCGTGGTGATGCTGCACGGACAGCCCACGTGGGGCTACCTCTTCCGCAGGCTGATCCCGCCGCTGCTCGAGTCGGGCTACCGCTGCGTGGTCCCCGACCTGCCCGGCTTCGGTCGCTCCGACAAGCCGCTCGACCAGTCCTGGTACTCGATCGCGCGCCACGTCGACGCGCTCGGCGCCCTCCTCGACGAGCTCGACCTCCAGGACGTCACGCTGGTCATGCACGACTGGGGCGGCCCGCTCGGGCTGCGGCTGGCGGCGGTGGAGATGCCGGAGCGGATCGCCCGCCTCGCGGTGATGGACAGCGTCCTGACCGGCGACGAGGAGCTGGGCGACTTCTGGCGCGGCTTCCGCGACATCGTGATGGACCGGCCACTGATCCCGACGGGCCGCATCGTGCGTATGGGATGCGCGGACCGCCCGTCGCGCGAGGTGACCCGGGCGTATGACGCGCCCTTCCCCGCCGGCTCCTCGCAGGCGGGCGTCCGCGCCTTTCCCGACCTGATCCCGTTCACACCCGACGCGCCCGGCGCCGACCTGATCCGCGACACGATCGACGGGCTCCGCGGGGACACTCGGCCGGCGCTCACGATGTGGGCGGACTCGGACCCGATCTTCCCGCGCGAGCGCTTCGCCGGTCAGCTCCGCGAGATCCTGCCGCGCGGCGGCGAGCCGCTGACGGTCGAGCGCGCGGGGCACTTCCTGCAGGAGGACCGCGGCGACTGGATCGGGCGCCTGATCGCGGACTGGCTGGCCGCGGTCACGCCCGCGCGGGCCGCAGCGCCTCGAGCTCCCGCCTGACCGCCCGCCCCGCCTCGGTCCCCGACGAGAAGGCCGCCTCGTGGGAGGCGATCAGGTCGAAGCCGAGCTGCTTGGAGTGGAAGTACGAGCCGCAGAACTTGATCGGGCCGCCCTGGCACGCCTCGTAGACGTCCTCCTGCATGTCGCGCACCTCGACCGTCACGACCGGGTGCGTGTACGGGATCTCGCGGATCACCGCGGACGGGTCGAGCGGAAGCGGGCAGTCGAGCGTGAGGAAGTAGTCGCGGCTCGCCCGGAACCCCTGGAGCTGGTTCATCCACCAGACCACGTAGGTGCGCTGCGCTCCGCCGACCGTCGCGCTGCCGTAGTTCCAGCTCTGCCAGCGCGCGCGGTCGGCCGGCAGGATCGACGGGTCGGTGTGCACGGTCGCCACGGCGGGGCTGTACCGGACCTTCGCCAGCATCTCCCGCGCGCGCTCCGGCGCGTCCGGCACCAGCGTCAGCGCCTCGTCCGCGTGCGTCGCCACCACGCACGCGTCGAACCGCTCGGCGTCCTCGTCCGTCACGACCTCGACGCCGCCATCCACCTCCCGCACGGCACGCACCCCGCGCCCGAGCTCCACGCGCGCGCCGATCTCCTCGAGCGCGCGCCGCACGTAGCTGCGGCTGCCGTCGAGCACGGTGCGCCATTCGACCTCGCGGCCACCGAGCCCGCCCGGGTCATGCGACATGAAGAAGCCGAGCACGGTCGCCGCCGGCATCTCCCAGATCAGCTCCGCCGGAACCGACCACACCGCCGAGCCGAGCAGGATCACGTAGCTCGTCTTGAACTCCTCCGAGTAGCCGTTCGAGTCGAGGTACTCGCCGAGCGGCACGTTCGTACGACCGCGCACGTAGTCGCGCGCGCCGCGCTTGTGGAAGCGCCGCGCCTCGCGCCAGATGCGGGCGAACTCCTCCGGGTAGCGCGCCCGAACCTCCTCCTCCGGCAGGTCGAGCTCCTCGCTGCCGTACTGGACGCCGCTGTCGAGATCGAAGAAGTTGAACCCGCCGCGGTGGTCGATCGTCTCGACCCCGAGCTCGTCGAAGAAGCCCATCAGCTGCGGGTAGGTGCGGCCGTTGCAGACGATGAAGCCGGTGTCGATCCCGATCTCGCCCGCGACGGGATCCTCCACGGCGATCGTGTTCGCGTGACCACCGGCGCGCGGCTCGCGCTCGAAGACCGCCAGCTCGGCCGCGTCGCGCAGCTGGTAAGCGGCCGCGAGGCCGGACACGCCGGCCCCGACGATGGCGACCCGGCTCACGGCGTCACGCCGCCGCGGCGACCGGCGCGGGGTGCACGTGCCAGGTGATCTCGGAGTCCTCGTCGAGCATGAACGGCCGGCCCGGCTCGTAGTCCGCCCACTGCACGAGGCCGTCGTCCGAGATCGGCACCTCGGCGAACGGGTCGTCCGGCACCGCCCGGCCCGCCGCCTCCGCCATGCGTACGTCCATCGTGCGGCAGATCTCGTGGAGCCGGGCGATGCTGCTCTCGATGTGCGCGCGCAGCTCCTCCTTCGTGAGCGTGCCGGCCGCGGTGAAGAAGAGGTCGTTCCACAGCGCGTCGCGCCCCACCGGCACGCCGGCGCTCGTGGCATCGAAGTCGTCCTTGCTCCACATCCGGAACCGGTCCTGCATGTAGGCGTTCATCTGCGTGTTGAGCGCCAGCTGCGGCTGGATGTCGCGGCCGAACTGCGGGTCCGTCAGCAGCCCGTTCTTGAACAGGTTCAGCAGCACGCTGAAGTAGCTCGCGTTGTCCCAGATGAACTTCCCGCCCGTCACCTGCGGGTCGCGGTAGACCGCCAGCTGGCCCTCGAACAGCGGCGCCGCGAAGGTCAGGAGCCCGACCATCGTGCGGTTGTGAGTCCGCACGCGCTCGCGGATCTCCTTGTCCGGCGCGCCGTCCAGCGCGCGCGTGATCAGGTCCGTCGCCAGCGTGTTCCCGACAGCCGTGAAGTCGAGCCCGGTCGAGTAGAGCGGGTCGACGAAGCAGGCGGCCTCCCCGGTGAGGCACCAGCGGTCGCGCGAGAACGCCCGGATGCAGCCGTACGAGAAGCGCTTGCGCTTCATGAAGTCCATCAGCGTCGTCTCCTCGTCGGGCAGGTGGGAGGCGAGCTGCGGCTCCTTCTCGCGCAGGAACTCGAGCATCGCGTCGTAGCGGCGGATGCGGTCGAAGGAGTGGTAGCGCGGGTCGGCCACCACGCCCACGCTGCACGAGCCCGAGCCGAGGTTGATGACCCACACCCAGTAGCCCTCGCCGATGAACGAGACGGTGCTCTTCCAGCGTGTGCCGGTCGGCACCTGCTCCCGCCAGCTGTCGTCGCCCCACTCGTCGATCATCAGCCGGTACGGCAGCCGGAACCAGGCCGCGTTCGCGTCGATCGGGAGGTCGATCCCCACGTCGAGCTTCCGCCGCAGCATGGCGGCGCGGCCGGTGGAGTCGATGATCCACCTCGTGGTCAGCCGGTGCTCGTCGCCGCCGCGCTCGTAGCTGACCGCGTGCCTCTCGGGCTCGAACTCCACGTCCGTGACCCGCGAGCCGTCGATGAACGCCACGCCGCGCTCGTCCTGCACGAGCTGCGCCATGTGGTTCTCCAGCTTGCCGCGGTCGACGTGGAAGTTGTAGAGCGGCGAGTAGCGCATCGACCCGAACTCGATCCGCTTGGTGATGTCGTCGTTCGGGCCGTTCGAGCAGAACCAGCGCAGCCCCATCTTGCGGTGCTGGTTCTCGGCCATGTACTCCTCCAGGCCCAGGAAGTCCTTGAGGTAGATCGCCGCCACCTCGGCGACCGACTCGCCCACCTTGAACGCGGTCTCCTCGACCGGGTGCTCGCGCTTCTCGAGGATCGCGACCCGCGTCTCGGGTCGCTCCTGCGTGATCTGCATCGCGGCGGTGAGTCCGGCGACTCCACCGCCGAGGATTGCTACGTCGTACTCGGTGGCCTGCGGCATCTGGGAGAGCTCCCCTCCTGTTCGGGCGGCGCGAGGCTAAAGGTCCGGTCTCCACCCGTCAAAAAGGGGTACATGCTCAGTGCTAGTCCACCATGTGACAACCTTTCCAAGGTGGAGGTGCTACGCACTCCCGAGGAGCGCTTCGCGGAGCTCCCCGGATTTCCCTACGAGCCGCATTACCACGAGTGGGAGGGGATCCGGCTCGCCCACGTGGACGTGGGCGAAGGCTCACCGGTCGTGCTGCTCCACGGGCAGCCGACGTACTCGTACCTGTTCCGCAAGACGATCGCGACGCTCGTCGGCGCCGGCTTCCGCTGCGTCGCGCCGGACCTACCGGGCTTCGGGCGGTCCGACAAGCCGGACGACGACGGCTGGTACTCGTACGACCGCCACACCGCGGCGCTGCGCTCGCTCTTCGAGGAACTCGACCTCCGCGACGTCACGCTCGTCATGCACGACTGGGGCGGCCCGCTGGGCGCCCGGCTCGCCGGCGTGGAGATACCCGAGCGGGTGGCGCGGCTGGTGGCGATGGACACGCTCCCGCTCACCGGCGAGCAGCGCATGGGCGAGGGCTGGGAGTGGTTCCGCGACCTCGTGGCCGCGCGAGAGGACTTCCCGGTCGGCCGGACGATCCGCATGGGCGCGAAGCCGCGGCCGGGCAGGGACGTCGCCGCCGCCTACGACGCGCCGTTCCCCGACGCCCGCTTCAAGGCCGGCGTCCGTGCGTTCCCGAGGCTGATCCCCCTGTCGCCGGACGCGCCCGGAGCCGCCGCCGGCCGCGAGGCGCGGGACGCGCTCGCCTCGGACACCCGGCCCACGCTCCTCCTCTACGCCGAGGACGACCCGATCTTCCCGCTCGAGGACGTCGGGCATCAGCTCACGGAGCTGTTCCCCGCCGGCGGCGACCCGATCGTGGTGGAGGGATCGGGCCACTTCCTGCCCGAGGACCGCGGCGAGGTCCTGGGCGAGACCGTGGCCGACTGGGTGGGCGCGAGGGTCTAGGCCCGCTGGCGATGCTGTCCGGGCTCAGCCGATACGCGATCAGGCGTCCGATCCCGGTCATCGCGGTCTGGTGGACCGCGGTCGGGATCCTGGCCTTCATCGGCTTCGGCGTGGGCGACCGGCTGCACCGCACGAGCCTGTCGATCGCCGGCACCGGCGCCTACGAGGCCGACAAGCTCGTGGATCGCGAGTTCGGCCCGCGCAACCCGGTGGCGATCATGGTGCAGGGACCGCCGCGCCAGCTCGAGCGCGAGGGCCCGCGCATCACGCGCCAGATCGAGGCGATCCCGAAGGTGAGGGCGTTCGGCCCCTGGAACGGCGCGACCGGGCGCGATCTCCACCCGCGCCCCGACCGCGCCCTGCTGCTCGTCAACGTGAACCGCCCGCTCGAGGAAGCCAGCAAGGACACGGTGCCGGAGATCCGCAGGGTCATGCGCGAGCGCACGCCCGCCGGTCTGCGAACGCACATGGTCGGCTTCATCGACGCCGCAAACGCGATCAACACCCAGACGATCGACGCGATCGAGCGCGCGGAGATCATCGCGGCGCCGATCCTGATGGTCGTCCTCCTGATCGTGCTCGGCAGCCCGATTGCCGCGTCGATCCCGCTGGCGCTGGGCGGCGGCATCGTCTTTGCGGGCACGGGGATCCTCGACCTGCTCAACCGCGTGATCGCGATCGACGCCGTCTCGCTCAACCTCGTGAGCATGATGGGGCTAGCCCTCGGCGTTGACTACGCGCTGCTCACGCTCGCCCGGTTCCGGCGCGAGCAGGACGCCGGCCACGAGCCGGCCGAGGCGCTCCAGATCGCTCTCGCCACCGCGGGCCGGACCGTGAGGTACGCGGGGGTGGTGCTCGCGCTAGCGATGATCGCCGGCCTGTTCCTGGCGCCCGGCGCCCTGCTCCTGTCGGCCTCGGCCGGCGTGATCGTCGCGGTGCTGCTCAGCCTGCTGGCCTCGTTCACGATCCTGCCCGCCGCGGTGATCTTCTGGAACCCGTGGCTCGACAAGTGGCGCCTGTTCCCGGGCGCCGCGTCGAGCCAGCGCTGGGGCCAGCGGGCGTTCCGCCTGATCAGCCGCCCGGGCCTGGCCGCGCTGCTCGTGGGCGGGCTGCTGCTCCTGCTCGCCTCGCCCACGCTCGCGATCGACACGGGCCCGCCCGACCTGCGCGGGCTCAAGCCGGGCAGCCCCGAGACGAAGGACTTCAAGGCGGTCCGCCGGGCGCTCGGCGGCGGCTGGACCGCGCCGTTCCAGATCACGGTCGCGGCGAACACGGGCACGATCACCGAGCGCAAGCGCCTGCGCGTGCTCGCCCGCTACGAGCGCGCGCTGCGCGGCGAGCGGATGGTCCTCGCCTCGTTCGGGCCGAGTCAGATCGCGAGCCGCACGCGGCGACTGCAAGGCGTCCCGGCGCAGCTCAACGGCGCGAACCGGCAGTTCAAGCAGGGCGTGAAGGGCCTCGCGCGCCTCGAGGAGGGACTCGGCGAGGCCGGCAGCGGCGCCGACCAGCTCGTGGCCGGACTGCACGAGGCCGCCGACGGCTCGAGGGAGGTCGCGAAGGGCGGCGCCGAGGGAGCGGAGGGCGCGGCCCAGCTCCGCGTCGGCGCGAACCGGGCCGTCATCGGATCCAAGCAGCTGGCCTCCGGCCTCACCGTCGCGATCCAGGGCACGACCATCCTCTCCCGCGGCGCGAACGCGGCCACCGACGGCTCGCTCCAGCTCGCGGACGGGCTCGACCAGGCGGTCGTCGGGCTCCGCTCCGGTCTGCCGCGGATCAGAGCGCTGGCCGACGGCCTCGACCTCGGCGGGCGCCAGCTAGAGCGGCTCCGGCAGCCGGTTCAGATCGCGACCGACCAGCTCGACGAGACGATCGACGCGCTCGACGCGATGACGGTCGGCAAGGCGGACCCGGAGTGGCAGCGCGCGTACCGGGCGGCGAACACGGCGCTCGGGGCGGTCACCGGCCGAAACCCGCAGACCGGCCAGCAGGTGCAGCCCGGCTACGACGGGCTCGACGCGTCCCTGGCGCGGGCGAGCGACCAGGCGCACGTGGCCGCCGACGCCACGCGCTCGCTCAAGACGCAGCTCCACGTCCTGCTGGGCGGCCTCAAGCAGCTGCGCAACGGCGCGGTGCGGCTTGCCGACGGAACGGACGCGCTCGCCGAGGGGATCGACCGCCTGGGTACCGGTCAGGGTCAGCTTCGTGACGGCGCGAACGCGCTCACGGGCGGGCTGCGGGAGCTGCGGGACGGCAGCGGCGACCTCGCCGACGGCCTCGTCCGGCTCGCCGGCGGCAGCGAGGACCTGGCGGCCGGGCTCGGGCAGGGGGCGGCGCAGGGCGGCGACCTCACCGCGGGGCTGGACCAGCTCGAGTCGGGATCGAAGCGGGCCACCAGGCGCACCCGGCGGCTCGGCGGCCGGTTCGAGCGGACCCGCCGGCTCGCACCGCTGTTCGGCTCGGGCTACACGGTCCTCGGTGCGCTCGACACGGCGACGCCGACGCAGCGGAAGGCCGCGGGCTTCGTCGTCAACCTCGACCGCGGCGGCAGCGCGGCGCAGCTGACCGTGGTGAAGCGCGGCAACCCGACGCGCTCCCACGACCCGTTGCGCAACAGGCTCGAGCGCGACGCCGACCGGATCGGAAAGCAGACGGGCACGCAGGTCCGGGTCGGCGGGCCGGCGGCGACGCTCGAGGACTTCGACTACAAGCTGCGCCACGCCTACATCCCGTACATCCTCACGCTGAGCCTCGTCAGCTACCTCGTGCTGATCCCGATCCTCCGCTCGCTGGTCCTGCCGGCGATCGCGGTCGGGCTCAACCTGCTCACGGTCGGCGCGGCCTACGGGGTGCTCGTCCTCTGCTTCACCGGCTCGGCCCCGCTCGGCGGCCCGGGCTACATCGACGACCTGATGGTCGCCGCGGTCTTCAACATCGTGTTCGCCCTGTCGATCGACTACGAGCTGTTCCTGCTCGCGCGCGTGCGGGAGGGGTACGACCGCCTCGGCACGACCGACGGCGCGATCGCGTACGCGCTCGAGCACACCGCCGGCGTGATCACGGGCGCGGCGGCGATCATGTGCGCGGTCTTCTTCGCGTTCGCGCTGAGCCCGGTGATCGCGATGCGCCAGCTCGGGCTGGGGCTCACCGTGGCGGTGCTGCTCGACGCGACAGTCGTCCGCCTGGTGCTGCTGCCGGCGTGCCTCAAGCTCGCGGGGCGCTGGAACTGGTGGCTGCCGCGGCCGCTCGACCGCGCGCTGCCGCGCATCGACTGGCACGCCGAGTCCGAGCCCGCGGCCCGCGCCTAGCGGCCGGGCGGCATTTGGACCTCGCGCGGCCGGGGACTACGGTCCGCCGCCATGCGCGCCGTCGTCATCACCGAGCAGGGGGAGCCCGACGTCCTCGAGGTGCGGGAGTGGCCGGAGCCGGAGCTCGGACCGGGCCAGGTCCGTCTCGACGTGGCCGCCGCGGGCGTCAACTTCGCCGACGTGATGGCGCGCCTCGGCTTCTACCCGGACGCGCCGGAGCCGCCCTGCGTCGTCGGGTACGAGGTGGCCGGGACCGTCGCCGAGGTCGGCGCCGGGGTCGAGGGCGTCGAGGTCGGGCAGCGGGTGTTCTCGGGGACGCGCTTCGGCGGCTACGCGGAGCACGTCGTCATCCCGGCGAGCCACGCGGTTCCGCTGCCGCAGGGCATGAGCTTCGAGCAGGCCACGGCGATCCCGGTGAACTACGCGACGGCCTGGGCGGGCCTGATCCGCTACGGCGGACTGTGGCCCGGCGAGCGAGTGCTGATCCACGCGGCCGCGGGCGGCGTGGGCATCGCCGCCACGCACATCGCCCGCGAGCGGGGCGCCGAGGTCTGGGGCACCGCGTCGGCGGAGAAGCACGACGCGATCCGCGGCTTCGGCGTGGAGCACGCCATCGACTACAGGCAGGAGGGCTGGGACGAGGGGCTACCCGGGTTCGACGTCGTCCTCGACGGCGTCGGCGGCAGCAACTTCAAGCGCAGCTACGACCTGCTGCGCCCGGGCGGCCGGCTCGTGGCGATCGGCTCGGCGGGCGTGGTGTCGGGCGACGTGAAGATGCCCCGGTTCCGGATCATGGAGCAGATGTTCGAGTCGAAGTCGATCGTCGGCGTGAACGTGCTGCGCCTGTGGGACAACTGGGACTCGCAGGAGATGCCGTGGGTCGAGCCGCTCAGCGAGCTACTCGAGCGCGGCCAGCTCCAGCCGGTCGTCGCCGCGACAGTCCCGTTCGACGACGCGCCCGAGGCTCACCGCATGCTGGTGGAGCGCCGGAACGTGGGCAAGGTCGTGCTCGTCCCGTAGGTCGTTCTCCGCCGTCCGCGCCGCCGCCGCCGCGAACAGCCGCAATAACGGAGGGTGATCGGATCGCTTTGGTCACTTCACCTCTATATGCGCAGTGAAGTGACCAAAGCGACCGGGATCGCCGTCATAAGCGGCTGTTGCGGTGGCGCGACTGCGCGGTCGACGGAGAACGGCGGAGAAGCACGGGCGGCCGCCGCGGGGTGGCGACCGCCCGTTCCTACCGGCGGAGCTACCCGCTGATCCCGCCGGACTGACTCTGGATGTAGCCCTGGAACATCGCGTCGCTGACGCCGTCGGCCGGCGACGTGGCGATGGTCTCCGGCGTGAGCGTCCCGTCGGCCACGCAGTTGGTGAAGCCGGCCGGGTTCTTGGTCGTCCAGAACTCGGTCGTGCCCTCGGCCTTCCCGCCTCCGTTGCCGGTGATGTCGAAGAGCGGGAACCGCAGCACGAACGGCGTGTCGAGGTGGAACGAGAGCGTCGGCCGCGCGTTCTTCTTGCCCGCGTCCAGGAACGTGAGCGTCCCGTCGCCGTCGAGGTCCCCGACGTCGCACGCCAGGAGCCCCTGCCCGGCCGCGCTGACCGCGGCGCGGCCGATGTACTCCTGGCCGTTCAGCTTGCCGTGGCAGGTGCTGTCGTCCCACGGCGCGATTCCAGTCTGTCCCTCGACCGAGAAGCCGTCGGCCTTGCCACCGGCGGTGACCGTGTAGCTCACCTGCTTCGGCAGCGCCTCGATCGACGGCGAGAAGTGCACCGTCGCCTTGAGCTTGCAGCTGCCGTCGAAGGTCGTTGCGCCCGCGGCCGCGACCGAACCGAACAGCATGAGTGCGGCTGTCGCCGCCACCGCGAGTAGAGCCTTCTTCACTGAGGGACCTCCCGAGCCCGAAAACGTTACTCCGGGTAAGTTACCCCACCGCCCACGTTTGTTAACTCGAACTTGAGCGCGCTACGGTCGGGCCGTGTCGCGCCGGCCGCCAGCCGACGACGTCGTCCAGTCGGTGCTCGGGCCCGGCGGGACGACCGACGCGGTCACGCGCCTGACGGCGCTCCAGCACGGTGGGGCGGTTGCCGCCGGCGAGGGACGCGAGGACCTCCTGAGCGAGTTCGGAGCGGCCGCCGGCCTCGTCGACAAGGTCGCCCGCCACGCGTACCGGGTGACGGACGAGGACGTGGAGGCGGCGCGAGCCGCCGACTGGACGGATCACGAGCTGTTCGACGTCGTGGTCGCGACGGCCGTCGGGGCCGGGCTCACCCGCCGCGCGCTCGGCCGCGCCGCGGTCGACCGCTGGGAGCGCGCGCGGTGAGGCTGAA
Source organism: Thermoleophilaceae bacterium (assembly GCA_035275105.1). GTDB lineage: Bacteria > Actinomycetota > Thermoleophilia > Solirubrobacterales > Thermoleophilaceae > AC-37. The sequence continues at coordinate 7,998 of DATENL010000386.1, read as the reverse complement.
GCCGCCCGAGAACGAGCATGGCCTCAAGGAGCGGGCGATCCACAGGATGATCCGGCGCGGCACCGGGGAGCCGCCGCCCGACGTGGTCCTGACCCTGCACCACCGGCCCGGCTTCTTCGGCGCCGCGTTCTCGCATTGGGTCGAAGCCGCCCTGCGCGGGCCCTCGGACTGGACCCAGGGCGAGCGCGAGCTGATGGCCGCGCTGGTGTCAGCGCGCAACCAATGCGTGTTCTGAACCAACGCCCACGGCGCGGTCGCGTCGTCGCTGATCGGTGAGGAGCTGGTCCAGGCCGCGCTCGACCCGCGCGGGCTGGAGGAGGCGCCGCTGGCCGCGCCACTGCGCGCGACGCTCGCGTTCCTCGAGAAGCTGACCCTCGCGCCGGCCGACGTGGACGAGTCGGACGTGGGCGAGGTGATCGCCTCCGGCGTCAGCCCCGCGGCGCTCCGCGACGCGATCGACGTCGCGGGCGCGTTCAACACGATCGACCGCATCGCCGACGCGCTCGACTTCGCGCCCCAGAGCGAGCGCTCGCTGGCGGCGAGCACGCACCAGCTCACCACCCGCGGCTACGGCTAGATCTCCCGACGCCGGGAGTCGCACTTTGCGCCGCGGCGCGGCGCCCGGTAGTCACCCGGCATGGAGTACAGGAACCGCGCCGCGTTCTGGGCCGGGCTCGCGGCCGTAACCGCTGGCGTCGCTCTCCACCTGCCGATGTTCGTCGGCGCCGCCGACATGGACTACATGCTCGTCGGGATGGACTTCGACGCCCCGATGATCGTCGGCATGGCCCTGATCGTCGGCGGCCTCGCGGCCACGGCCTACGGGCTGTTCGCGCCGGTGCCCGAGGGCGGCCGGGTCCGCGCGTCGAGAGTGCGAGTCCGAGCGCTCGACGAGGCGTCGATCAAGCCCGCGCACCTCGGGCTCCTGGCCGTCCTCGCCGCGGCCGTGACGATCGACGTCATGAAGCCGGTCACGCTCGGGTTCGTCGTGCCGGGGATGGCGAAGGAGTACGGGCTGAAGTCGCCGGTGAACCCGGGCGGGTCGGTGCCGGTCGCGCTGCTGCCGCTCGCGGGGATCTCCGGCACCGTCGTCGGGTCGTTCCTGTGGGGCTCGCTGAGCGACCGCGTCGGCCGCCGCGCGTCGATCCTGTTCGCGGGGGTCATCTTCGTAGCCACCGCGATCTGCGGCTCGATGCCCGGCTTCGAGCTCAACCTCGTCATGTGCTTCGTGATGGGGCTCGGCGTCGGCGGCATGCTGCCGGTGACCTTCGCGCTGATCGCCGAGACCGTGCCCGCCCGCCACCGCGGCTGGCTGATGGTCCTGATCGGCGGTGACGTCGCCGGCGGCTACATCCTCGTGAGCTGGCTCTCGTCGGCGCTCACACCGGAGTACGGCTGGCGGATCCTGTGGCTGCTCGGACTCCCGACCGGCCTGCTCCTGCTGCTGCTCAACCGCTGGATCCCGGAGTCGCCGCGCTTCCTGATCGCGCGCGGCAGGGACGCCGAGGCCCGCGAGGTGATGGCGCGCTACGGCGCCGAGGACGTCGGCGACGAGCCGTCCGAGCTCGCCGCTGTCGAGCGGTCGCTCCAGGGCCGCTGGCGCGAGCTACTGAGCAGGAGGCTGCGCGGGAGCGCCTTCGCCGTGTCGCTGTTCGGCATCGGCGTCGGCCTCGTGACGTTCGGCTTCCAACTCTGGATCCCGTCGAACCTCCAGAAGCTCGGCTTCAACGAGGTGACCTCCGACGAGATCCTCCGCGACTCGGCGCTGATCGGGTTCCCGGTCACGATCGTGATCGCGCTCCTGTACGGGTTCTGGTCGAGCCGCCGGACGATGATCCTGCTCGGTCTGGGCACCGCCGCCGCGCTGTTCGGCTTCGTGTTCGCGGGCGACGAGGTCGCCGATGACAGGACGCTGCTCTACGCCCTCCTCGTCGTACCGATAACCGGGATCAGCTCGGTGCTCGCCGCGCTCACCGCGTACAGCTCGGAGGTCTTCCCGACGAAGCTGCGCGCGCGCGGCACCGGGCTGGCCGCCGGCGCGAGCAAGGCTGGTGGAGTCCTCGTGATCGCCCTGGTCGCCGCCGCGGTGGCCCCGCCGTCGATCGCCGCCACCGCGCTGATCGGCGCCGTGCCGATGGCGCTCGCGGCCGTCGCCGTCGCCGTCTTCGGGCACGAGACGCGCAGGCGGCGGCTCGAGGAAATTACAGCGGAGGAGCTCGCCGCCCCCGGAACGGCGTAGTCTGTCCGCGCCGTGAACGGGATCGGCACGCTCGAGTGGACGCGGCGGACGCGCGGCCGGCTGTCGGCCGCCGAGCGCGCGTCCTACCTCGTGCGCGGCGTCGGCACGCAGATCGGGGCGATGTCCGACCGCACGCTGTTCACGCTCGGCATCGGGCGCGACAAGCTTGCCCGGCTCGACCTCGACTCCCTCCGGCTGCCCGACAGCGCCGTCGCCAAGGAGGCCGAGCAGGCCGCCGGCGACTTCCCGGAGTGGCTCTGGCACCACTCGCAACGCTCCTACGTGTGGGCGCTGGCCCTCGCGCAGCTCGACGGCGTGCGCGGCTTCGACGAGGAGTGCCTCTACGTCGGCTGCGTGCTGCACGACGCGGGCATCGGCCCGGCGATCGAGCACGGCGACGACTCCTGCTTCACGCTGCGCAGCGCCGAGATCGCTGGCGACTGCGCCACGCGCGGCGGCTGGGACGAGCCGCGCGCGGACCGCCTGCGCGAGTCGATCACGCTCCACGTGAACCCGTACGTACCGCCCGAGCAGAGCCTCGAGGGCCACCTCCTCTCCGCCGGGTCGACGCTCGACGGGGTCGCGCTGCGGCGCTACTGGAAGATGGACCCGGAGCTCGTGCAGGCGGTCCTCCGGCGCCACCCGCGACACGGCCTCAAGCGCGAGCTCGTGCCCATGCTCCGCGCGCACTCGCGCGCGGCGCCGCGGTGCCGGATCGCGTTCATGTACCGCTGGGGCCGGCTCGGCACGCTGGTGTCGCACTCGCCGTTCGACGAGTAGCCACACCCCCGACCTAGGGGGCACATAACCCCGAGGTGGGGGATGGGAGGGCTCCCCTAGTTGTGGCAACGTGCCGCACCTTCCGCCGTTGTCGTCCGACGGTCGGGGGTGTGAGGGGAGAAAGAGCCGCGAGGGGGGGCTAGCTGGTGCCTGAGAGCGGGCAGGTGCCTCAGGGAGCGAACGGGCAGACGCCGGCGAGCGAGCGACGCCGCGAGTCGGGGCGCCAGCGCGCGTTCCTGACCCCGTTCGACGGGCTGCTCCGCGACATCCGCGCCGCGCACGGAGCCGACGTGTACTGCCTGTACCCGCGGATCGAGCAAGCGCTCGAGTCGGGTCGCGTCAGCGTCGCGGGCCGGCCCGCGGTCAGCCTGATCGCCAACGACTACCTCGGGCTCGGCGGCGACGGACGCGTGCACGACGCGGCGCGCGCAGCGATCACGGAGCTCGGGTCGAGCCGCTGCGCGTCGCCGCTCGTAGGCGGCTACACCACGGTGCACCGGGGCCTCGAGGAGCAGCTCGCGTCGTTCCTCGGCCAGGAGTCGGCGGCCGTCTTCGCCTCGGGCTACCAGGCGAACCTGGGCGTCATCTCGGCGCTGATGAACCAGGGCGACCTGATCGTCAGCGACCTGCAGAACCACGCGTCGATCGTCGACGGCGCGCGCCTGTCCGGCGCCGAGCTGCGCTTCTTCCAGCACAACGACCCGGCCCACCTCGAGCGGATCCTCGACTCGGTCGGCACGGGCAGGCGCGCGCTCGTGGTCGTCGAGGGCATCTACAGCGCCGACGGCGACGTCGCCCCGCTGCCTGAGATCTGCGACGCCGCGCACGCCCAGCACGCGCTCGTCATGGTCGATGAGGCGCACTCGCTCGGCGTGCTCGGCGACGACGGCCGCGGCGCCGCGGCGAGCTTCGACCTGCTCGCCGACGTCGACCTCGTGGCCGGCACGATGAGCAAGTCGCTCGGCAGCGTCGGCGGGTTCGTGGCCGGCGGGTCGGCGCTGACCGACGTCATCCGCCACAACGCGCGCTCGCTGATCTTCTCCGCGGCCCTGCCGCCGGCCAACGCCGCCGCCGCCGCGACCGCACTCGCGATCATGCGCGCCGAGCCGGAGCGGCGGCAGCGCCTGTGGGAGAACACGGGCGCCCTGCTCGCCGGGCTCGAGGCGCGCGGGCTCGACACGATGGGGTCGACCACGCCGGTCGTCCCGGTGCTCGTCGGCGAGCCGACCGCGACGCTCGCCCTCACCTCGGCGCTCATGGACGCCGGCGTGCTCGTCTGCCCGGGCGTCCCCCCGATGGTCCAGGCGCACCGCAGCCGGATCCGGATGCACGTGACCGCGGCGCACGACGCCGCCGGGATCGCCCATGCGCTCGACGCGATCGAGAACGCGGCCGCGGGCGCCGGGCTGCGCGAGGAGCCGGCCGAGGAGATGGCGCGGGCATGACCACCGGCGTCCCGATCGCGGTCGAGCGCGCGCGCATCGAGGCGACGCTGCGGAACCTGCTGCTCGAGACGGCGGGGATCCCGGCGGAGCTGATCGACGCCGACGCCGGCTTCGAGGGCGACCTCGCGATGGACTCGCTCTCGTTCGTCGCGTTCCAGGTCGAGGTCGAGAGCACGTTCGGGATCGACTGCCCGCTCGACGAGCTGCGGGACGTGACGAGCTTCGCCGCCCTGGTCGAGCTGGTCCGCAGGAAGGTGGCGGTGCGGTGACTCCCGGGCTTCCGCGGACGATCGTCGAGGCGCTCGAGGCCCGGGCCGAGAGCGCCCCCGCCGAGCCGGCGATCTGGCTCGAGTCGCTCGACGCGCCGACCGAGACGATCACCTGCGCCGGCCTCCGCGACGGCGCGCTCGGCGCGGCTCGCCGGCTCGCGGGCTCGGGCGTCGGCGCGGGCGACGCGGTCGTCTTCCTGCTGCCGACGGGCCGTGACCTCGTCGAGACCTTCTACGGCGCGCTCGCCGCGGGGGCGGTTGCCGTCCCGCTCTACCCCCCGGCGGGCGCGCGCCAGCTCCAGGCGTCGCTGGCGAACGTGCGGCGAGTCATAGGCCTCACGCGTCCGGCCAAGCTCGTGACGCTCGAGCCGCTGGCGGCGCTGCTGCGCGACCAGCCCGGTATCGGCGACGCGACCGACGTCGTGACGGCTGCCGAGCTCGGCGCCGCCGAGCCCGCGGAGCCCGAGCGGCGGCCGCGACCGGACGACCTCGCGCTCGTCCAGTTCTCGTCCGGCAGCACGGGCGTGCCGCGCGGGGTCGCCCTGACCCACCACAACATCGTCTTCAACGTCCGCGCGTTCCAGGCGGTCGTCGGGATGGGCCCGCCGGACGTCGCCGCGAACTGGCTGCCGCTCTATCACGACATGGGCCTGATCGGGACGCTGATCGGCACGCTCGTGATCCAGATCCCGCTGGCGCTTTTCTCGCCGCTCGACTTCCTTCGCAGCCCGGCGCTCTGGCTCCAGACGATGTCGCGCTACGGGGCGAACATGAGCGTCGCGCCGCAGTTCGCCTACAACCTCTGCGTCCGCAAGGTGCGCGACGAGGACCTCGACGGCGTCGACCTGTCCCACGTGCGGCTGCTGCTCAACGGCGCGGAGCCGACGGACGTGAGCGAATGCCGCCGCTTCGAGGAGCGGTTCGCGAGCGTGGGCCTGCGCCGCGGCGTGGTCACGCCCTGCTACGGCCTCGCCGAGCACGCGCTGGCTGTCAGCATGGCGGCGCCGCGGGTCGAGATCCCCGTGCGCCGCGTGGGGGACGTGGCCGCCGGGTCGACCGGCCCGCCGCTGCGCGGAACGGAGATCCGGATCCTCGACCCCGCGCCGCAACAGGACGCCACGCAACAGGGGGCCAGGCCACTTGTTGCGCAACAAGTGGCCTGGCCCCCTGTTGCGCTCGCGGACGAGACGATCGGCGAGATCGCGCTGCGCTCGGAGTCGGTCTGCGCCGGCTACGTGACGGAGGGCGGCGTGGAGCGCGCCGTCGACGCCGACGGCTGGCTGCGCACCGGCGACCTCGGCTTCCTCTCGGGCGGCGAGCTCTACGTGGTCGACCGTCTGAAGGACGTCGTGATCGTGCAGGGCCGCAACCTGTACCCCCACGACGTCGAGAAGGAGGTCGCGCGGGTGCCCGGCGTCCGGCGTGGACGAGTGGCGGTCTTCGGTGTGCGGAGCGCCGAGCACGGGACCGAGGAGCTCGTCGTGGCCCCCGAGGTGGTGCTGGAGGAGGGCGACGACCCGGTCCGCTGCGCCGCGGCCGTGCGCCGGCGCGTCGTCGAGGGCTTCGGCGTGACGCCGCACGACGTCGTCCTGCTGCCTCGCGGCCGGATCGAGCTGACGTCGAGCGGCAAGCTCCGCCGGCACCGGATCAGGGAAGAGTACGAGGCGGGCACGATCGGCGACGCGATCTACTCGCTCCGCGCGAGCGCGGCGCGCCAGCGTTCCGCTCTCGCGGAGGTGGGCTCGTGAGCTCGATCCCCGCCGCGGCGCGCAGGTCGCCGAGCGTGCGCGCCTGGGTCCGTCTCGTCCGGGTGCACTTCGTGCCGATGTCGCTCAGCTCGGGACTCGCCGGCTACTTCGCGGCGAAGGACTCCCCGACGTTCGCGTCGGTCGCGCTCGGCCTCGCGGTGTGCACCACGGGCTACGGGATCGGGGTGATCATCAACGACTACGCGGACCGCCGCGCCGACGCGATCAACGCGCCCGACCGGCCGCTGGTGACCGGCGAGGTGAATCCGACCCTCGCCCTCGCGCTCGTCTCCGCCGTGAGCGTCGCGGTCCTCGCCCTCGGCTTCGCGCTCGCGACGCCGGTCGCGGTCTGGAGCCTGCTCGCGCTCGCCGGGCACTTCGTCTACACCGCGACCAAGCCCATTCCGATGGTCGGCAACCTCGTCAACGGCGTCGACATCGCGCTCTTCACCATGGTCGGCGCCGCGGCGGGCGCCCCGGACCGCGCGTGGTACGACATGCCCGCCGACGCGTGGGCCACGACCGGCCTGATCGCCGTGGCGATCGCCGGCTTCTGCCTGGTGGGCTACTTCAAGGACGTGCCGGGCGACACGGCCGCCGGCTACCGCACGCTTCCCGTCGTGCTCGGCCCGGCGCGAGCGCGGTTGCTGGCGCCGCCCTTCCCGGTCGCCGCCGTGGGCGGGGCGGCGGCCTGGGGCGCGGCCGACGGCGGCGTCGGGTTCTGGGTGCTGCTGGCCCTGGCGGCGGCGGGCTTCGCGCTGAGCATGCGCGAGCTGTTGTCCGACCCGGAGGGACGCGCCTACGAGGCCCTCACCCTCTACACCCGCGCGTCGGTGCTGTTGATGCTCGCCCTCGGCGCGCTCCAGCGCCCGCTGCTCTTCCTGGCGATCGCGGTCCCGATGCTGGCGTTCCTCGAGCTGACCCTGCGCGAGACGCGCGGAACGGGGCAGGCGTGACGGGCGCGACCGCGGGCGTGACCCCCGAGGCCGCACTCATCGGCGCCCTGCGCTCGGCCATCGAGCCGTGCCCGTTCCAGCTAGGGGACGTCTTCGAGACGGACGCCGAGCTGCTCGACACCGGCGGCGACGAGCTGCTCGCGGTGACGGTCGACACCCTGCACGCGGGGGAGGAGCTCGAGACCGCGGCGTCGCCGTACGCGAAGGGCTGGCTCGCCGCCACGGCGTCGCTGAGCGACCTGGCGGCCGTGGGCGCGCGCCCGCTCGCCACCCTCGTGTCGTGCTCGTTCCCGAAGTCGACGCTCGCCGACGAGGACGCCGTCGCAGTCGGGCGCGGGGCGGCGGAGGCGACGCGCGCGCAGGGTGCCTACCTCGTCGGCGGTGACACGAACTGGTCGGCCGAGGAGACGCTCACGAGCTGCGCGCTCGGGCACGTCGCGCGCGACCGCGCGTTGACGCGGATCGGCGCGCGGGCCGGCGACCTCCTCTACGTGACCGGGCCCGTCGGCGGCGGCAACGCGGCCGGCGCCCGCACGGCGCTGGGGGAGGACGCCGGGGCGA
>DATENL010000385.1:0-3077 GCA_035275105.1 Thermoleophilaceae bacterium | reverse complement strand
CCGCCGCCGTTGTTGCCGCCGTTGTTGCCGCCGGACCCGGCGCCACCCCCGCCGGTGCCACCCCCGCCGGCGCCACCCCCGCCGGCGCCACCCCCGCAGCGCTTCGTGCTCGGCAGCTTCCGATCGTCCACCGCCGCCCGGTGGTGGCCGCTGCCGCGGGCCCGTGCGACCACCCAGATCCTGAGCGTGTGGCAGTCGCGGGCGAGGCGCTTTCGGCCCGACGAGCTCAGGGGAAGCCGAAGGTTCACCCGCCTGCCGCGCCTGACGTGCACCTCGCGGGTCGGCGCGATGATCGTCCGCTGGCGGCCGTTGCGGATCAGACCGTGCATCCGCACGTTCGCCGACAGCCTGGAGCGCAGCTCCACGCGCAGCGCCCTCGACCGCTTCGCCTCCTGCTGCGTGAGCGTGAGGATGTGGATCGTCACGACCGGCCGCCGCCGCTTCTTGGCGCCCGCGTCCGCTGCGCCGAGCACCAGGCCGGCCAGCAGCACTATCGCGAGGACCCGCTTCCCCACCGCGGGGATTGTGACGGAACTAGGCCGTCGCGGCGGCGATCGGCGGGAGCGCGTCCACGTGCTCGCGCCCCGTCGCCTGCTCGAGGTGCTCGGCGGCGTCGAGCAGCAGGTCCTCCCGGCCCCACGCGGCCTGGAGCTGGAGCCCGATCGGCAGGCCACTCGAGTGAAGGCCGGCCGGAACCGTCATGCCGGGGATGCCGCACAGGTTGCCGAAGCCCGTCTGGCGGATGTTTCCGGCGTCGGCGGGGTGCTGGCCCGAGGGCAGCTGCACGACCGGCGACTCGATCGGAGGGGCAGGCGCGGGGACCGTGGGCCACGCGAGCACGTCGAAGCGCCCGAAGGCGTCCGCCACGGAGCGGCGCAGCTGCGCGCGGACCCTGTCGGCGCGGACGAGCAGCTCGGCCGGCAGCAGCTTCTCGTACTTCACGAGCGCCTTCATGAGCGGGTTGGCCTCGGCCAGCTCCTCGTCGCCGATGCCCGGGAGGTTCTCGAGCGTCAGCCGCAGGACGGCGGCGATCTGCGCGTGCTCGGCGCCCGCCAGCGCGATCTCCTCGACCGCCCAGCCGCTCGCGCCGAGGGCGTCGCGGCACGCGCGCTCGACCTCGGGGTCGAGGTCGGTCCAGAACGGCTCGGGCACGACCGCCACGCGCAGGCCGGCGCCGTCGCCCGCCGGCAGGTCGCTGCCGAGGAGGGCCGAGGCGAGCAGCCGCGCGTCGCCCGCGTCGCGGCAGAACACGCCGTGGGCGTCGACGCTCGCGTACGGGTGCGTGTAGCCGTCGGAGGAGACGGCCCCGAACGTGCTCTTCAGGCCCGTGACGCCGCAGTAGGCGCCCGGAAGCCGGATCGACCCGCCGCCGTCGGCGCCGATCGAGCCCGCCACGAGCCGCGCGCCGACGCTCGCGGCGGAGCCGCCGGAGGAGCCGCCGCCGCAATGGCGGACGTCCCACGGGTTCCCGACCGGCCCGTAGGCCGAGACGTGACCGGTCGACCCGCCGCCCCAGAAGTGCGTGTTGGTGTGCCCGACCACGACCGCCCCGGCGTCCCGCATCGCGCGGAACACCGCCGACTCGCCCGGCGGAAGCTGCTCGGTGGGCGTGCCGTCGCGCGGCCCGCGCCAGGGGACCCTGTACATGTCCTTCACCGCGATCGGGACGCCGTGGAGAGGCCCGCGGGGGGCCGAGGCGAGCATCTCCCGCGATCCGTCCGGGAAGGTGGCGACCACGGAGTTGAGCTCGCCGTCGCGCTCCTCGATCCGCGCCAGGGTCGCGTCCAGGAGCTCCGCGGGCTCGAGCTCGCCGCTCGCGATCGCCGCGGCCTGCTCGCGCAGCGAGAGGTCCTGGGGATGCGTCACGGCGTCCGCGGCGCGCGGCCCGGGTCGAGGTCGACCTCCGGGAGCACGTCGCGCAGGTCGGCGCCGGCGAGCGCCCGCATGCCCGGCCCGTAGACGGCGTCTGCAGCCCTGATGACGGCGATGTCGACCTCGTCGGCGATCAGGCCGTTCTGCTCGAGCCCGGCGCGCACGAACCGCTCGAAGGCGTCCACGCCAGAAAACCTACACGGTCGCCCCACCCGCGAAACCGCGACTGCCCTATCGTGTTGAATGCCTCTTGATGCGACGTACCCCTCTAATCGTCATCACGTGCGCTCTGGCCTGCGCGGTCCTCGCCGCCCCGGCCGTCGCCAAGAACACGCAGGAGCTCGGCCGTCCTTCCGGCGAGTTCCCGTTCCCCCCGCCCGACTGTCCCGAGAACTGCCAGGCGGTCGCGCAGGTCACCGGGTTCCAGGTGCAGCTCGGAGAGGCCCACAACCCGTTCCGGATCCGGCGACCCGGCTACGTGACCTCGTTCACGATCAAGCTGGCGAAGCCCGACGACGAGCAGATCGCGTACTTCAAGCAGACCTACGGCGAGAAGCCGACGGTGCGCCTGGCCATCGTCCGCTCGCTCCACAAGGACAAGCAGTACAAGCTGATGAAGCAGACCCAGGCGTTCGACCTGGAGCAGTACTTCGGCTCGACGCCGACCATCGCCCTTCGGCAGCCGTTCCGGGTCAAGAAGGAGGACATCATCGCCATCACGGTGCCCACCTGGATGCCGGCGTTCGCCCACAACCTGTCGAGCGACCAGGCGTGGCGGTCCTCCCACTCGGGCGACGAATGCGTCGCCACGCTGCCGCCCACGGCTGCTCACGAGGAGGAGGGCACCAAGATGACCTACGGCTGCTTCTACCGCACCGCGCGCCTGCTCTACAGCGCCACGTTCATCGGCGACCCCAAGCCGACGAACGTCACCGGGACCCGTTAGGTCAGAGCACCCGTCCGACGGGTTCACGGCGCGGCCAATCGGCGGTACCATCGCCACGTGTCCGCCGAGGGTTGGATCTTCATGGTCGGCTTCCGGGTTTTCGACGTCGGCCTGCTGATCGTCTGGCTCGTCTGGTTCTTCCGCCTCCGCGACGACGACGACTCCTCCGAGGACGACGGCCCCGGCGGCGGTGGGCCGCAGCCGACCCCCGGCGACGGTCCCGGCGGCGGCGGCCTGAGGCTGCCGCTCGGACGCGCCA
>DATENL010000384.1:0-2210 GCA_035275105.1 Thermoleophilaceae bacterium | reverse complement strand
CGCCGCCCGCGGCGGCCGCGAGCCGGCGGCGCGTCAGGCCGCCTGTGGTGGGGATCGCGACCTCGCCGCTCACTCGACGGCCGCCTTGCGGCCGACGTTCACCAGGTCGTCCGGGCCGGGGTCGCGGCCCGCCGCGCACTCGCCGAGTCGCGCGAGGTAGTGGCGCCAGCCGACGTCGTGGAACCCGACCGCCGACGGCGGAAGCTTGGTGTGCGTGAGGCGCACGCGGGTGGCGTCGCCCTCCGGGGCCAGCGTGACCTCCACCCGCGTGTCCCCGGGCGGGACGTCGAAGAAGCGCTCCTCCCAGCCCCATGTGAAGACCACGCGCGTGGGCGGCTCGACCTCCACGAAGCTGCCGGCGACGGCCCCACCGGCGAACGCGATCCGGCAAAAGCCGCCCGGGCGCGGGTCGAGCGTGGCCTCCTCGCCCATCCACTCCACGATCTTCGCCGGGTCCGTGAAGTACGGGAACACCGTCTCGGGCGGGGCCTCGATTCGCAGCTCGTGCTCGACGACCCTAGTTGCGTCGCGCCGCGCGGCCACCGCGCCCCCGTTCCTCGGCCTCGGCGGCCTGCTTGAGCCGCTCGAGGCCGGCCGGCATGACCTCGGCCAGGAAGTTGTGCAGGTCGGTCAGACCCTCATGGCGCACGCGATACAGGCGCCGGGTCCCCTCGCGCCGGTCGGTCACGAGCCCGGCGTCCCTGAGCACCGCGAGGTGTTGCGAGACGGCCGGCTGGCTCACGTCGAACCGCGACGCGAGCGCGCCGACGCTCTGCTCGCCATGCGCGAGCAGACGCATGATCTCCCGCCGGTGCGGCTGCGCCAGTGCGTCGAACACCTCGGTCACGCCGCATAGATTAGTACGCGCTTATATAAGTGTCAACTGATATCTGCCTCGGGCAAGGAGACGCGCCCCGCGGGGCTCCCATCGACGCAGCAGTACTCCGGCGCGGGACCGAGCACCATCTGCCGTTGCCAGAAAGGGGTCGCCGGGTCGTCCGGCTGCTTCCACTGCCAGCGCGCCGCGGTCGGCGGCTCGGACTCGCCGCGCACCAGCGCGTACACGCCGCCCCAGCCCTCGGCCACCAGTTCGGCGGCGGCGTCGTGGTAGCCGCCGTGGGCCGCGTCGACGGCGCTCCGGTTGAGCTCGCCGAGCGCCGCCCAGTCCTCCACCAGGTACCAGTCCTCGTAGCCGCCGGCGTCCTCGAAGGGCAGCCGGTCGAGGCGGAAGACGGCCGACGGATTGGCGAGCGACGCGTGGAAGCGCGCCAGCGCGTCCTCGTACCGCGGGCGGTCGACGTCCTCCCGCGGCCTGTGCCAGAAGACGTAGGCGAGCACGATCGTGGAATTCTTACGGGTCCGCATGGCCGCCTCCCTCGTCGAAGCACTCATCGCCCGCGACACCGAAGCCCTCGACGGGCTGCTGGCGCCGGACGCCGTCTTCCACTCGCCGGTGCAGAGCTACAAGGAGCGCGAGCTCGCCCTGCGCGTGCTGGCCGCCGTCGCGGTGGTCATCGACGACGTCCGCGTCGTGAGCGAGTTCGAGCGCGGCGACGAGAAGGTGACGTTCGTGACCGGCACGGCCCGGGGCCAGAAGCTCGACGCCGTCGTGCGCGAGCTACGCGTGCCCGAGGGCGTGCTCGAGGTGACCCTGATGGTCCGCCCGCTCGGCGCGCTCCAGGTGGCGATGGAGCGGATGCGCGAGCTACTGGCCTGAGGGCTCGGGCGAAGTCTCCACCCGCAGGATCTCGTCCAGCGCAGCCCGCCCGACCTCGAGCTGCTCCTCGCTCGGCTCGCGCGTGCCGACGGTGCGCTGGATCTCGTGCCCCGGCCGCCGCAGGAGCCGCGCGAGTCGCGAGTCCGAGTGGCGCTCGCTCCAGGCGAACACCTCGACCGCCAGGGCCACGCTGCCCAGTGCGACTGCGCCCTCGGCGGCCGGCCCGCGCAACCCGGCGCGGCGCACGGCTACGTTCCCCACCGCGGCGCTCGCCAGCATCGGCGCGACCAGGTTGGACCCGCAGCGGTCGTGCTCCTTGCCGGCGTCGGCGGCGTCCGAGTCCTGCTCGTAGGCCGCGATCGCCTTGTGCTCCACGCCGTGGTAGGACGCGAGGTCGCCGCCGCGCAGGGCCAGCAGCGCCGGCAGCAGGCTCACGCCCGCCACCGCAAGCTCGCGCGCGACGGTGCGCGGACCGCTCGAGCGCAGCGCCTGC
>DATENL010000383.1:0-11209 GCA_035275105.1 Thermoleophilaceae bacterium | reverse complement strand
CGGTCGCGGAGGCCGTGACGGCGACCGGGGCGGTCGCGACGGCGACCGCGGCGGCAGCCGGCCGGACCACGCGCGCGACCGGCGCTAGCACCGCTCGTTTGACCGGCGACGGCCACACGCTGACCCAGCTGGACTCGGGGGTCCGGGTCGTGACCGAGGCGATGCCCTCGGTCCGCTCGATCGCCCTCGGGTTCTGGGTCCGCGTCGGGTCGCGCGACGAGTCGAGCGAGCAGGCCGGCATCTCGCACTTCCTCGAGCACCTGCTGTTCAAGGGGACCGACCGCTTCACGTCCGTCGAGATCGACCAGATCTTCGACGGGATGGGCGCCGAGGCGAACGCGGGGACGGGCAAGGAGACGACGTCCGTCTACTCCCGCTTCCTGGACCAGCACCTGGAGCGGGCGTTCGACGTGCTCGCCGACATGGTGCTGCGCCCGTCCTACCCGGACATCGACTCGGAGCGCCAGGTGGTGATCGAGGAGATCGCGATGTACGAGGACGAGCCGTCGGACAAGGTCCACGACGTCCTGTCGGCCGCGATCTTCGGCGACCACCCGCTCGGGCGGCCGATCATCGGCCGCGCCGACGTGGTCTCGAGCGTCCCCGTGCCCGAGATCGCCGCGTATCACGACAGCCGGTACGTCGGCCCGCGGCTCGTGGTCGCGGCCGCCGGCAACATCGAGCACGAGAAGCTGGTCGACCTCGTCTCGGCCGCGTGCGCCGACGCGTCCAACGGCGGCAACGGCGGAGGCGGGGCTCCGGCGCCGGTCGTGAGCAGCCCCCGCGCCTCCTTCCACGAGAAGTCGACCGAGCAATATCACCTGTGCCTGGGCGGCCCGGGCATCCCGAGAGGGGACGACCGCCGCTTCGCCCTGCGCGTGCTCGACACGCTCTTCGGCGGCTCCTCGTCGTCGCGGCTGTTCCAGGAGGTGCGGGAGAAGCGCGGACTCGCGTACTCCGTGTACTCGTACGCGAGCCACTACGTGGACACCGGCCAGGTCGGTCTCTACGTCGGCACCCGGCCGGACAACGTGTCGGAGGCGCTCGGCATCATCGGGGACGAGCTCGAGCGGATTGTCGAGCAGCCCGTGTCCGCCGACGAGCTGACGCGGGCGAAGGAGAACGTGAAGGGGCGGATGGTGCTCTCGTTCGAGTCGACGCTCACGCACATGAACCGCCTCGGCGGCTCCGTGCTGATGGACGTGCCGCTGCTGTCGCTCGACGAGATGCTCGCCGCGATCGACGGCGTGACCGCCGACGACGTCGCGGAGCTCGCGCGCGAGCTGTTCGTGCCCGATCGCCTGTCGGCCGCGGGCGTGGGCGCGGACGAGGACGTGTTCAGGCGAGCGCTCGAGCCGGTCAGCCCGGCGCTCGCGGCGTGATCAACGTCGCGGTCTCCGGCGCGGCGGGCCGCATGGGGGCGACCGTCTGCCACGCCGTCGAGGGCGCCGACGACATGGCGCTCGTCGGGCGGGCGGACCCGCACCTCGAGACCGCCCTCCAGGACGTCCTCGGCGACGCCGACGTGGTCGTCGACTTCTCGCAGCCGGACTCGGCGCTGGCCAACGCCCGCGAGTGCCTCGAGGCGGGGGTCCACTGCGTGATGGGTACCACCGGCGCCGACTTCTCGGCGCTCGAGGGGGTCGGGACCGCGAACCTGTTCGTCGCCCCCAACTTCGCGATCGGCGCCGTGCTGATGATGAAGGCGGCCCAGCTCGCCGCGGAGCACATGCCCGAGTGCGAGATCGTCGAGCTCCACCACGACCGCAAGCTCGACGCCCCGTCGGGCACCGCGGCCCGCACGGCCGAGCTGATCCGCGAGGCCGGCGGCAACGTGCACGAACCGATCCACTCCGTCCGGCTCCCCGGCCTCGTGGCGCACCAGGAGGTCATCTTCGGCGGTGTCGGCCAGACGCTCACGATCCGCCACGACTCGATCGCTCGCGAGTCCTTCATGCCCGGCGTCCTGCTCGCGGTCCGGAAGGTCGCCTCCCTCGACCGATCGCCGACGATCGGCCTCGAGCACCTCTTGTAGCGAACTTCTTACGTTCGTCACCCACACGTAACGCGCCCCCGGCGACCATCGGGAGGTGGCACGAAAAGCGTCAACATGGTTGACGGAATCCGACCCACCTCCCGTTGATGTGGCGATCGCCGTGCGTGCCGCACGGCAGCACGGCGTGATTGCGCTTTGGCAGTTGAGGGACCTGGGGCTCAGTGAGAGCGCGGTGCGGATGCGGGTTCGGGCCGGGAAGCTCCACCGGATCCACCGGGGCGTCTACGCGGTCGGGCACGCGCGCGTGTCGATGGACGGGCGGCGGACGGCGGCGGTGCTGGCGCTCGGGCGGACCGCGTTCGCCTCGCACCGCATGGCCACAGCGCTGCACGCGGTGGTGAACAGCTCGGCGCTCGAGGTAACCGTGCCGGGCCGCGGCCAGAGGCGCGTGCCTGGCGTGATCGTCCACCGGACCAGGTGCCTCGTCCCGGACGAGGTCGTCGAGATCGACGGCATCCCGTGCACCAGCCTCGCGCGCACGCTGATCGACTACGCCGAGCTGGCGACGGACCGCCAGATCGAGCGGGCCTGCGAGCAGGCGGAGATCCTTCGCGTCTACGACCACAAGGCGATCGCCACCGCCATCGCGAGACAGCCGACGCGACGAGGCTCGAAGCGGTTGCTGGCCGTTGTCGATGCTTCTCGTGCCGGCGCCACGCCCACGGCGAACGACGTGGAGGAGGCGATGCTCGCGATCTGCGACCGGCTCCGGGCGCCGCGGCCGCTGGTGAACGCGTGGATCCCGTTCCCCGACGGCGGGGGCGCGAGCCCGGATTTCCTCTGGCGGGAGCCGAAGAAGATCGTCGAGGTGGACGGCTACGAAACGCACGGCACGCGGACCGCATTTCAATCGGACCGCGCGCGCGACCGGAGGCTGAAGCTGATGGGCTACGACACCGTCCACTTCACCTGGCACGACGTGATGCTGCGCCCACGGCGCACCGGTGGCGAACTGGCGGCGTTCCTGGCGCTGCGCTAGGCCGCCAGCTCGGCCACGACCTCGCGGACGCCATGCTGGTGGCCGCCGCCCTCGAGCCGGTGGGCGAGCGTGCGCATCAGCGCCAGCGCCGCCGGGTTGTCCGAGAGCATCGTCGCGCTGAAGCGCCGGACCCCGTGGGCGCGCGCGGCGTCGGCGAGCATCACGGCCAGCCGCCGGCCGAGGCCGCGGCGCTGCCACGGATCGCCGACGACGATCGCCGCGTCGGCGGTCCCCGGCTCGCCCGGCAGCCGGACGTAGCGCGCGACCGCGACCACGTGGTCAAGCCTGTCGGCCAGCACCGCGACGAGCGCGAAGTGCGCCTCGCCGTCCACCTCCGTGAGGTAGCGCAGCTCGCCGCTCGTCAACCTGGGCTTGGCGCCCAGGAAGCGGCGCCGGCGTGTCTCCTCCGGCAGGAGCTCGAGCCCGCGGGCGAGCATGGCCTTGTCGCTCGAGCGGATCGGCCTGATCACCACGCGGGTGCCGTCGGAGAGTCTGGTGAGCATCGCTTACGAACAGTAAGCCACGCCTGCGGCGCGGAGTGTGGTGTGGGTCACGCCGCGCGTCCTACGCTCGGAGCATGCCGATGAGGGGCCTCATAGTCGGCGCGGTGGTGGCCGTGTCGGTGCCGGCGAGCCAGGCGACGATCCCGCCGCGCGAGAAGGCGTCCCGGGACGACTGCGACCACTTCGCCGCGCCGTGGGGCTCGAAGGACGGAAGCGGAAGCGCGAAGCACCCGGTGCGCGGCCCGCACAAGCTGATCGAGCTGCTGCGCGCCGGCGAGACCGGCTGCCTGCGGCGGGGCACCTACCACGAGCGCGAGGCGACGGTGAAGCGGGAGCGCGTGACCCTCCGGAGCGCGCCCGGCGAGCGGGCCACGTGGCGCGGCCGGATCGTCCTCCGCGGGCGCGGCGACCGCCTGCTCGACCTGAACCTCGACGGGAGCACCGGTCCCCCCTGCGACGAGGGCGGCTGCGGCGCGCTGCCGAGCCCGACGATCAACGCCGCCGACGTGACGATCGCGCGCAACGACATAACGAGCCCCGACGCCGGGATCTGCGTGCACCCCCGAAGCTGGGGCTCGCAGCGCCCCGACAACTTCCAGATCGTCGACAACCGCATCCACGACTGCGGCCGCAGGCCGCCCACCGAGCACGACCACGGGATCTACGTCGCGGACGGCTACAACGGCGTGATCTGGGGGAACGCGATCTTCGACAACGCGGACCGCGGCATCCAGCTCTACCCCCACGCGAAGTTCACGACCGTCGCGTTCAACACCGTCGACGCCAACGGCACCGGCATCGTCTTCTCAGAGCGGAGCGCGGGCAACGAGGTGCACGACAACGTGTTCACGAACGCGGTCGTCCGCTGGAACGCGGAGAGCTACCGGCTGAGCGGCCTCGGCAACCGGTTCGAGGACAACTGCATCCGGCCCGGCAACCCGGACCGCGAGTACAACGAAAACGGCGGCGTAGCGCTCTCCTGGCGCGTGAGCCAGAAACGCAACCGCGTGGCCGCCGACCCGGTCTACGGCGCCCGCGGAGCGGGCGACCTGCGTGTCCTGCCGACGAGCGCCTGCGCCGGGAAGGGCGCCGCGAACGGGGTGGCTGCCCCGCCCTAGGCGGTCGGGCTAGCGGCGGCCGGCGGCCGCCACGGCGGCGCGGCCGTCGCCGTCGCCGTCCGCCTTCTTGCGCAGCGCCCGCGGGACGACGAACCGGATCCCGGACCGCTCGTCGTCGATCGAGCAGGTCTTGTTGTCGATCAGCGCGCGCTTCTTGGCGCCCGGTACGAGCAGCATCTGGTTCAGGTAGCGGTCGTGCCCGCGCTTGCGCGTGATCAGCCACAGGGAGCCCGTGTCGCGGAGCCGCGGCCGGTAGGCGTCGAACGTCTGCTCCGCCTCGTCGATCGACTCGACCAGCACGATGGCCATGTCCAGCTCGCCCGAGCGGACCAGTCCGCGCCCCGAGACCTCCTTGACGTCGCGGCGCAGGCCGGGGCCGACGTCGCCCACGACCTCGACCCGGTCGTCGGGGCGCACGCCCAGCTTCTGCACGGCGCTGCGGTGGCTGTAGTTGGTGTCGGGCGTCATTTCCAGCCCAATTATGACGTGCGCTGTAAGCTCGCGCGAGAAATGATCGGTGGGGTGCTAACCGCGATGGTCACGCCTTTCGACGCCTCGGGGGCGGTCGACGAGGCCGCGACGGTCGCGCTGATGCGGCACCTCCTCGACAACGGGTCGGACGGGCTCGTGCTGGCGGGCACCACCGGCGAGGGCGCCACCCTGACCGACGAGGAGAAGATCCGGCTCTGGGAGCTGGCCGTGGCCGAGGTCGGCGAGGAGGCGTACCTGGTCGCCGGCACCGGATCCAACGACACCGCCCACTCCGTCCACCTCACCGAGCGCGCCACCGAGATCGGGGTCGACGCCCACCTGGTCGTCTGCCCGTACTACAACAAGCCGAACCGGCGCGGGCTGATCGGCCATTACCGCGCCGTCGCGGAGGCGACCGATCTGCCGGTGATCCTCTACAACATCCCCTCGCGCTGCGTGATCGACATGGACAACGAGCTGCTGCGCGAGCTGGGTCAGATCGAGCACGTGGACGCCGTCAAGCAGGCCCGCTACGAGGACGTCGAGCCGATCGACGGCCTCGACCTCCTGGCCGGCAACGACGACACGCTCGCGCGGGTGATGGACGCCGGCGGCACGGGCGGCATCCTCGTGACCTCGCACCTGATCGGGCCCGAGATGCGCCGGATGATCGACGAGCCGGACGCGCGCCACGAGCTGCACGAGACCTACGCGGACCTGTTCAAGGCGATGTTCGTCACGAGCAGCCCCACGCCCATGAAGGCGGCCCTCAACATGCTCGGGATCGGCGTGGGGGGGCTGCGCCTCCCGATGGTCGAGGCGTCAGACGACGAGGCCGCCCACGTGCGCGCCGCCCTCGAGCGCCACGGCCTCCTCAGCGCGGTTTGAGCTCGACGCTCCGCGTGCTGCCGCTCGGCGGCCTGGGGGAGATCGGCAAGAACATGACGGTCCTCGAGTACGACGGCCGGCTGGTGATCGTCGACACGGGGCTGATGTTCCCCGCCCCGGACCAGCTCGGGATCGATCTCGTGCTGCCGGACTTCGCGTACGTCCGCGAGCGGGCCGAGGACGTGGACGCGATCGTCCTCACGCACGGGCACGAGGACCACGTCGGCGCCCTGCCGTACGTGCTCCGCGAGATGGCGAGCGTCAAGACGCCCCCGATCTACGGCGGCCCGCTGACGATCGAGCTCGTGCGCTCGAAGCTCGACGAGCACCGCCTGGGCGACGTGGCCGACCTCGTGCAGGTCGCGCCCGGCGAGCCGTTCGACGCCGGGCCGTTCTCGGTCGAGACGATCCGCCTCTCGCACTCGATCCCCGACTCCGTGGGGATCGCGCTCAGCTGCGACCTCGGGACCGCCCTCATCACCGGCGACTACAAGTTCGACCAGACGCCGGTGGACGGCCAGCCGGCCGACATGGCTCGCCTGGCCGAGCTCGGGCGCGAGGGCCTGCTCCTGCTGTGCGGCGACTCGACCAACGTCGACAGGCCCGGGGTCGCGCCGTCGGAGTCGAGCGTGGGCCCGCACCTCGAGGAGGCGTTCGCCCGCTGCCGGGGCCGGATCGTCGTCACCTGCTTCGCCTCGAACATCCACCGCGTGCAGCAGGTGGTGGACGCCGCCGCGACCGTCGGGCGGAAGGTCTCGCTGGTCGGCCGGTCGATGCGCAAGAACACGAACATCGGCCGCAACCTCGGCCACATCGAGATCCCCGAGGGCATGCAGGTGGGCGTCAAGGAGATCGAGGACTTCCCGGACCACAAGGTCGTGGTCATCTCCACCGGCAGCCAGGGCGAGCCGCTCTCCGCGCTGCGCCGGATGGCGCACGGCGACCACCCGAACGTCGACCTCCGCGAGGGCGACACGGTGATCTTCTCGGCCACCCCGATCCCGGGCAACGAGCGCGCGGTGAACGAGACGATCAACCGCATCTACCAGCTCGGGGCGGACGTGATCCTGGCGCGCGACGCGCCGATCCACGCGTCAGGCCACGGCTACGCCGAGGAGCTGAAGCTGATGATCAACCTCACCGAGCCGCGCTACGTGATGCCGTTCCACGGCGACCATCGCCGGATGCGGCTCCACGGCGAGCTCGCCCAGTCCGTCGGCGTGGCGGCCGAGAACGTGTTCCGGGCCGCGAACGGGGTGCCGCTCGAGATCGACTCGCGCGGAGCCAGGCTCGGAGAGCGCGAGCAGGCGGGCCTGATCTTCGTCGACGGGATCGACGTCGGCGACCCCGAGGACGTCGCCCTCCGCGACCGCCGCATGCTGTCGGCGGACGGCATCTTCATCGTGGTCGCCACGGTGTCCGAGCAGGACGGCCGCTCGGTGGCGCCGCCGGAGCTGATCTTCCGCGGCGTGCCGTTCCTGGACGGGGCGGGGGACGAGCTGCTCGACGAGCTGCGCGAGGCGGTGGAGGACTCGCTCGCGCGGTCGGCCGAGGAGGAGATCACCGAGATCGACCTGCTCCAGGAGCACCTGCACGACGACGTCGCGCGCTTCGTCTACGACCGGCTCAGGCGCCGGCCGATGGTGCTGCCGGTGGTTGTAGAGGTGTGACGGCGGGCGGCTGAGCGAGCGGCAGCCGCACGAGGAACTCCGCGCCGCCGGCCGCGCTGGCCGTCACCTCGACGCTCCCGCCGTGGCGCTGGGCCACCGCCCGGACGATCGCGAGCCCGAGCCCGCTGCCGCCGCCCGCGCTCTCGGCGTCACCTCGTACGAAGCGGTCGAAGATGCGCTCGCGCAGCTCCGGCGGGATGCCCGGGCCGGCGTCCGAGACGCTGAGCACCGATTGGCCGGTCTCGCCGCTCAGGCGGACGTTCACCTCCGTGCCCGGCGGGGTGTGGGCCAGCGCGTTCTCGACCAGGTTGAGGACGAGCCGGTGGAGGTCGTCGCGCACGCCGCTGACGAACGGGCCGCGTCCCTCGCCGTCCGGCAGGTCGACGCTCACCGAATGGCCCGCGGCGACGGGCGCCGCCTCGCCCACGGCCTCGCTCACCACCTCGGTCAGATCGAGCACCTCGTGCAGGCCCGCGCGACCCGCGTCCGCCCGCGCCAGCAGCAGCAGGTCCGCGACGAGCCGGCGCATCCGGCGCGACGACCGGAGCGCGGAGCTGGCCATGTCGCGCCGGTCGTCGCCGGTCAGCTCCGCCTCGAGCAGCTCGAGGTTGGCGAGGATGCTCGTGAGCGGCGTGCGCAGCTCGTGGGAGGCGTCGGCCACGAACTCGCGCTGCCGCGCGAGCGCGCCCTCGGTCTCGGCGCGCGCGTCGTCGAGGGCGTGGAGCATCTCCTCGAGCGTGTTGGCGAGGTCCGCGACCTCGTCCTCGACCTCCGGCTTCGGCAGCGAGATCGTCGGGTCGCGCGTGCGCGCGATCTCGCCGGCGGCCTTCGTCAGGTTCACGACCGGGCGCATCGCGCGGCGGGCGAGCGCCAGACCGGCGAAGAAGGCGAGCACCGTGCCGCCGACGACGCCCAGCGCCAGGAAGAGCCGGATTCGCGCGACGGTGCGGTTGACTCCGGCGCGCGGCTTCGCGTACTGGAGGTGGCCCTCCACCTGCCCCGAGTTGCCCGGGATCGTGCGGGCCACGACGCGGTACTCGCCGTAGTCGTGGACGCCGACCTTCGGCGGGCCGAGCGACGGCGCGAGCGCCGACGACGTGACCGGCGTCTCGCCCTGGAGGAAGATCCAGATCACGCCGCGCCCCACCGTCGCGGCGTCCACGGCCTTCCGATCGCTGATGACGAGCGGGCCGTTCAGCCCCGGCGTGATGAGCTTGCTCTGAAGGTCAGCCGTAGTGGCCTTCAGCTCGTCGTCGAACTCCGAGCGCACCTGCCGTTCGCCGAACACGCCGACCACGACCGCGAACAGGCCGAGGATCGCGAACGTCAGGCTCGCCGAGACGACCGCCAGCCGAATCTGAACCGGCAGACGGCGCCGGAGCCGCGCGCGTGCGGTCATGCGGCGCGGAGCGAGTAGCCGGCGCCGCGGACCGTGTGGAGGATGCGCGGCTCGCCGCCGGCCTCCAGCTTGCGCCGCAGGTTCGACACGAAGACGTCGACGGTGTTGGTCTCGGCGAACGGCGCGTAGCCCCAGACGTCGTCGAGCAGCGACTCGCGCGAGACGACGAGCCGCTCGTTGCGCATCAGGTACTCGAGGAGCTCGAACTCGCGGCCGGTCAGCTCGATCGGGCGGCCGCCGCGAGAGACCTCCCGCGTGTCCGGGTTCAGGCGCAGGTCGCCGACGGTGAGGAAGGCCGAGCCGCGCGGCGGCCGGCGGCGCAGGAGCGCGCGCAGGCGGGCCAGCAGCTCCTGCCGCTCGAACGGCTTGACGAGGTAGTCATCCGCGCCGGAATCGAGGCCCTGAACGCGGGCGTCGAGCCCGTCGCGGGCGGTGAGCATCAGGATCGGGACGTCGCCCGCCTCGCGCAGCCGGCGGCAGACCTCCACGCCGTCGAGGCGGGGCAGGCCGAGGTCGAGTACGACCGCGTCCGGCTCGAAGACCGACGACTCGTCGAGCGCCTCGACCCCGTCGCCGGCCATCCGGACCTCGTAGCCCTCGAGGCGCAGCGAGCGGCGAAGGACCTCGGCGATGTCGCCGTCGTCCTCGACCACGAGCACGCGGGCCTTGATCGCTGCCATAGCCACGATGTTACGACCGAAGTCCCCCGAAAGTTGCCAGGTTTTACCCACCGCTTAGGCTCCCCGCGATGGACCCGGTGCTGCGCGGCGACGGCGTGATGGAGTGGCGCGACGCCGACGGGAGGCTGCACCGCAGCGGCGGTCCCGCGCGAGTCTTCCCGAGCGGGCGCGAGGAGTGGTACCGGCACGGACGGCTGCACCGTGAGAACGGCCCGGCGGTCGTGCACGCGAACGGCTCGGAGAAGTGGTACCGGGACGGGGTGCGGCACCGGGACGGCGCGCCCGCGTGCGTGTACGTGAACGGGACCGAGAAGTGGTACCGGGACGGGTTGCGGCATCGTGAGGACGGTCCTGCGGCGTCGTATCCGGACGGGCGGCGGGTCTGGTTTGTCGATGGGGTGAAGGTGCGGGAGGAGCGGGAGTAGGTGGCGGGCGGGGCCCGTCGGGCTGCGCCTTTTCCGCCCGTCCTCGCTCGCTTCGCTCGCTGCGGGCGTCGGAAATAGGCATCCGCCCGCCACCCGCCCGAAGGGCGGGCCAGCCCAGCCAACCACCTCAATCCGGGGGGTGGGTTCAGCCCACACCCCGGGCTTGGCGGTTTAGCTGGGTGGTTGATCGGGCGGGAGGCGAGGCGAGCACCGTTTCGTCGCGCGCAGCGAGCGAAGCGAGCGAGCACGGACGAAATGGTGTCGCCGCGACGGGACCCGCCCGCCACGGCGCATCGGGAGGGCCGAAGCGACGCCTGTCGAAAACGTCTCCCGCACCATGCCCAGCCGCCGCACGCCCAAGAAGCGACCAACCAAGCGCACCAGCAAGCGCGCGCGCCAGCAGCTCCGCCTGCCGCAGCTTCCAGAGCTCCAGCAGCGCCACCTGGATCTCATCGGCCTCGGCCTCGTCGCCCTCGCCGCCTTCTTCGCGTTCGTCTTCTACCTCGGCTGGGACGGCGGGCAGGTGGGCGGCGCGCTCGCCGACGTGTTCCGCTTCCTGCTCGGCGGCGTCGCCTACCTCGTGCCCCTGGTGCTCCTGGCGACGGGCGCCGTGCTCGTGCTGAGGCCGATGCTGCCGTCGGTCAAGCCGTTCAAGGCCGGCGGCGCGTGCCTGATCCTGGCGCTGATGATCGGCCTCGCGGGCGGGCTCTTCGGGCTCGGCCCGGCCGACCCGCCTCGCGACGGGTTCATGCACCCCGCCTACTTCGAGCACCACGGCGGCGTCTTCGGCGAGGCGCTCTACTGGGGGCTCGAGACGCTGGTCCAGCGGTTCGGCGCCTACATCGTCTTCGTCTTCCTGCTCACGGCGGGCGCGATGCTCCTGACGGGCGCCTCGGTCGCCGGGGTCGTCCGCGGTACGCGGGCGGGCGTCGCCTCCACGGCTCGCCGCGTACGGCAGTCCACCAGCGAGTTCGCGGCGCTCGTGACCGGCCACGGCCCGCGCCACGCGCCCCCACCCGA
>DATENL010000382.1:0-5391 GCA_035275105.1 Thermoleophilaceae bacterium | reverse complement strand
TAGATGCCGCCGCCGTGGCCGCCTCTGCCCCCGATCGCTCCCTGGCTCGCCCCGCCGAAGGCTCCGGCGCTGCCGTCCCCGGCCTCGCCACCGGCGCCACCGGCGCCGCCGTTGCCCGCGATGTTGCTGCTGATGACGCTGTCGACCACGCTGAGGGAACCGCCCGCGTCGTTGGCGATCCCGCCGCCGTTCCCACCGCACCCGCCGGTGCCCCCGCTCGAGCCGCCGCCCGCGCCGCCGGGAGTGTCCACCGCGCTCCCCCCGGCCGCCCCGTCGCCCCCGTCGCCGGCCTTGTTGGCGGTCACCGTCATGCGGGTGAGTGTCAGCGTCGCGGTGTTGCGGATGCCGCCCCCGTCGCCGTCGTCGAACGCGCTGCCGGCCGCGCACCCGGCGCTGAAGCCCTGGCTGTCGTTGCCGACCAGCGTCGCGGAACCGCCGTCGCCGCCGTCGGGCGTGCGGCCGTTCCGGACCGTGAGGTCGCGCAGCTCGGAGGTTCCGGACACGAAGTCGAAGACGCGGTCGGACGCGTCGCCGTCCACGATCGGCTTCGGCGTACCCGTGCCCTGGATCGTCACGCCCTCTGTCACGTCGAGGTCGCCGGTCCCGCCCGTGGCCGTGTTGTTCTGCGCGCCGTGGTGGGTGAGCGTGTACGTGCCGGCCGGCAGCGAGATGACGTCCGCGCCGCTCCCGGCGGCGCAGCCCCCCACCGGTGAGTTCGAGTTCGCCGACTCGATCGCCTCGCGCAGCGAGCAGCCGGCGGGGCTGGCGCCGTCGAGGTTCGTGGTGACGGCGATCGGGTCCGCGACCGCGGCCGCCGGAAGCGCGACGCAGGCGAGGGACGCCGCTACGGCGGCGAGGCGGCGGACCCGAGGCATCCCGGCAACCCTCCCCGATCGGGAGGGGCCTCGTCAAGCGGGTGCTAGAGCCTGGCCTCCACCCACTCCACGACGTCGTCGAGCACCTTCTGGCGCTCGGGCTCGTTCAGCAGCTCGTGGTAGAGGCCCTCGTAGCGGATGATCGACTTGTCCTCGGAGCCGGCGTTCTCGATCACCACGCCGCTGCCGGCGGGCAGCGTCAGCGTGTCGGCCGTCCCGTGCATGGTCAGGACCGGGAGCGACAGCGTCGCGAGTCCCTCGGGGAAGCCGGCGATCGCGTCGGTCAGCTCCTTGACGGAGCGCGCCGGGAGCTTGCCGTGGTGGTTGAGCGGGTCGGCGTCGTAGTCGCGCACGACCGCCGGGTCGCGGCTCACGCCCTCGGAGTCGATCGCGTACACGCCCACGCGCGGGGCGACCGCCGATAGGACCCGCGCCGCGGCGCGCTCGACGGGTGACGCCGCCTCGAGCACGGCGAGCGGCGCCGACAGCACCAGCAGGTCGAGCCTGTCCTGGTGCTCGATCGCGTAGGCGATCGCCACGGCGCCGCCCATGCTGTGCCCGAGCAGCACGGTCTTCGTTCCCGGGTGGGCGGTCTGCGCCATCTCGACCACCGAGTCGAGGTCCCGCACGACGTTGTCCATCCGGTCCACGAGCGCGCGCGGGCCGCCCGAGCGGCCGTGTCCGCGGTGATCGCCCGCGTAGACCGCAAAGCCCTTCTGCGTCAGCCGCTCCGCCACCCAGGCGTAGCGGCCGCCGTGCTCGGAGGCGCCGTGGGCGATCACGACGATCGCGCGCGGCTCCCCGTCGGGCAGCCAGGCCTGCCAGAACAGCTTGACCCCGCCGACGCCGGCGAGCTCGCCCTCCCGGTGCGTCGCGGTCAGCGCCCCGCCCGGTGGTCGAGCGGCCCGAAGCCGTCGCGCGCCTTCACCTTCAGCTGCTTCCGTGGCGCGACCACGGGCAGTTTCAGCACGCCCGGGCTCCCCGGAGCGGTGCTGATCGTGACCGGACCTGTGTGGTTGTTGCCGCGGTAGGCGGCGTCGCCGCCCGCGATCGTCAGCGCGACCCGGTGGCCCTTCCGGAACCTGTGGACGATGCCCGGAAGCTGCACGTGCACCGGGTGTGAGAAGTCGGCGATGCGCACCGGCGCGATCAGCCGGTGCGGCAGCTCGATCGCGCCGCTGGGCGACAGGTCGTAGAGCTTGAAGAAGAGGACGAGCAGGGCGGGGGCGCCGCCTGCCGGGGCGGCCGCCTCGAACGTGGGCGCGGAGACCTTCACGTCCACCGACGGCACGCCGATCACGTCGAGGTTCGCGCCGAGCGGAGCGCTCGCGAACTGCGCGAAGGTGCCCGGCGCGTCGCGCACCGGCTGGCTCTGGTCGAGCGCCGAGGTCTCGGTGTAGCTCGTCGGCGCGCCGCCGCTGGGCGTCGTGAAGACCGAGCTGCCGGGGGCGACCTTGGAGCGGTTGGCCACGAGCCCGTCCGAGCCCGACAGGAACAGCCGCCGCTTCGACCCGAACGGGTACCGCTTCGCGCGCGCGTACGCCGGGGTTGCGTCGCCGTTGTACTTGATCCAGTCGCGGAAGTAGGTCACGTCGAGCGGCGGCTTGGGCTTCGTGTCCCCCAGGTAGTGGTCGAGCCACTCGAGGTAGGTCCGCGTCTCGTAGTTGCGCCTCGGCTTCAGGAGGCGCCCGTCGTCGCCGTTGTCCATCTCGCCCGGCGCCCCGTCGCCGGAGTGCCCACCTTCGCGCCAGATCATCTTCACCGGCACGCGCTGCTTGCGGAGCGACCTGTAGGTGGCGATCGCCTCCTGGAGGTTGAACAGCGTGTCCGCCTGTCCCTGCGACAGCAGCGTCGGGATCCTGATCTTCTCGACGAAGGAGTCCACGGACGCGTGCCGAGAGAACAGCAGCGTGGCATCGTTGGGCGCGCCGGTCGCGTCCATCTGCGCCTTCGACCCGCAGGCGCGGTCGTCGAAGTTGGGACAGCCGACGTTCCGCGACGGGTCGGCGCTCGCGCCGGTGATGCCGTCGGCGATGCCGAGCCCGAAGAACAGCGAGACCCACTCGAACTTCTCGACGCCGGGCGTCTTGTACGTGACCCCGTGGTCGAACGACGTGTTGTTCGGCGCGAGCGAGTAGCTCAGGTCGTTCCACGTGATGATCGGGATGATCGTGTCAAGGCGCGGGTCGATACCGGCGATCGCGAACTGGATCTGCCCGCCGTACGAGCCGCCGATCATCCCCACCCGCGGGTCCGCCGCGTGGTGCTTGCCGTCGTGCGCCACCCGGTCGTGCCTCACGTAGTTCACGCGCGTCCCATCGGTGGCCTTCTTGCCCCCGCCCAGGAACGTCACGAGCTGGCTGCCGGCCCTGCCGTCGTAGTCGCGGTCGTCGAGCGTGATCTTGCAGCCGCTGCCGCCGAACCCGAGGCCGGAGTAGGAGAGCACGACGTACCCGCGGGAGGCCTGGAGCCGCGCGATGCCGGCCTGGTCGTCCTTCGAGCCGCCGAACCCGTTGGTGGTGAGGATCGCCGGCGCCGGGTGGCCCTTCGTCGCTGACCTCGGCCGGTAGAGGTCGCCCACGATGTCGCACGTCTTCTCGCCGCTCGGACCGGTCTTGACGCTGAAGTGGAGCGTCTTGACCGTGAACGGCTCGGCGACCGCCGGCGTCGCGGCGGCGGCGGCGATCGCGAGCGCGCCGGTGATCGCCACCGACGCGCGAAGCCCCCTCTTGCGTCTCTTCGTCATTACCCCCGCAGGGAGTCTACGCGCGGTCAGCCGGTGACGGTGACGGTCGCGCTCATGCCGAGCGCCGCGTGGCCGTCGAGCGTGCAGTACAGCTTCCACGTGCCCGGCCCGACGTCGAGCTTCTGCGTGGTGAGCTCGCCCGGCTTCGTGAGCGCGAAGCCGAACCCGAGGGGCGCTCCGTCGGCCGGCTCGACGCGAAGGTCATGCGGGTCCTCGCCGCGGTTGTTCAGCTCGACCGCGACGGTCCCGGCGGCCACGGACTGACGCGACAGCGTGAGGCTGAACTCGCGCGCCACGACCTGCATGCGCGTGAGGGGCCTGGGCGCGGGCGGCGTCACCGGCGGACGATGCGCGGGCGGCTTGCGGTACGGCTTGCGGGCCGGCATGTAGACCGCCTGATCGCGGTAGCGCTTGTGACCCCGGTGCTTCGCAGCGCCGGCGCCCGGCGCGGCGGGGACCAGCAGCACGGCGGCCGCGACGGCGAGGGTGAGCGCGCGCCTCACGACTTCACCAGGGCGGGGCGCCCGAACGAGGCGGCGCCGGGGATCACGCGCTCGGCGTCGAAGCCGAGCCACTGCTCGAGCAGCGAGCAGTACATCGCGCGGAAGTCGGAGGTCGCGCGCACGTTCTCGTCCTCGTCGAGCGTCGCGAGCCCCGGGAACTCGCCGATCATCTGGCCCTTGGCCTTGGAGCCGACGACGAAGGCCGCGCCGGCGGCGCCGTGGTCGGTGCCCGAGCCGTTCTCCTCCGGCCGGCGGCCGAACTCGGACCAGACGGTCGTCAGCACGCGGTCGGCGAGGCCGCGCGCCTCGATGTCGCGCTGGAACGCGAGGACGGCGTCGAACGTGTCCTTCACGTCGCGGTCGAGCGTGCCGCCCTGGTCGGAGTGCGTGTCGAAGCCGCCGTCGGACTCGAGGGTCACGCAGCGGAGCGGCAGACCGCCGGCGAGCATCGCGCCGAGCGCCGCGAGGCGGCGTGCGAAGTCGCTGTCCGGATACGCGACAGGGCTGTTGTAGTGGGGCTGGCCGTCGTCGCTGGCGAACGGCGCGAGCTGCTGCCTGAGCGTCGCGATCGACTTGGCGACCCTCCGGGCGCCGGCCCGCACCGGGTCGGCGGTGGGCAGGCGCCCGAGGTCGCCGAAGGCGTCGAAGAGAGGCTTGCGGACCGGGTCGTCGACGCCCGGGATCCAGATGTCGAAGTCCTCGGGCCGCTCGACCGCAGCGACCGGCACGCGCGCCGGGGCGAGGGCCGGCGAGAGGTCGCCGGACAGGCTCAGCCCCTGGAGCGGGTTGTCGGGGGTGCCGACCGCGTCGAGGTAGCGACCGAGCCAGCCGTAGCGGCTCCCGGTGTCGGTGGCGCCGACCTCCCAGAAGTGCCGGCTCGTGAAGTGCGACTGGTCGGGATGGTCGTAGCCGATCGCGGGGAAGACCGACACCTTGCCCTCGCCGTGGAGCTTCGAGAGCCCGGCGGCGGGCGGCGTCCAGCGCAGCCGGTCGTCCTCGCTGAAGGCGGTGCCGGTCGACGGCGCGTAGGCGAGCGACGGCCGCAGCTGCGCGTAGCGGGGGTCGCCGACCGGGGCGAGGACGCTCATGGCGTCGCAGCCGCCCGACAGGAAGATCGAGACCAGCACGCGGTCGGAGCCGCCCGCGGCCGCGGCGATGCCCTCCTCGAAGGCGCCGACGCCGAGCCTGCCGGCGCCGTAGACCGCCATCGCCAGACCCGCGCCGCGCACGAGGAACGAGCGCCGCGACAGCCCGGTGCCGGCCGGCG
>DATENL010000381.1:0-7356 GCA_035275105.1 Thermoleophilaceae bacterium | reverse complement strand
GACCGGCCACGCGTGGGGGAACCCGCGCGCGTAGACGGCGGACCGCGCGGCCGCCGTCCTGCCCCGTTCCATCTCGCCGGCGATCGCGGCGCCGACCGTGGTCGGCGTCCGCGACGTGGCCGGGCCGGACACGATCGGCTCGCCGTCGCGCGACACGATCGCGGCGCGTCGCGGCGGGTCGCTGCGGCGCGTGAGCAGCTCGCCGCGCCGGAGCGCGGGGAAGACCAGCCGCGGCGACCACTTGACGCTCGATCCCGACATCTTCATCTCGAGCCGTCCGCGGACGCGGCCGAAGACGTGCGTTCGCAGCGTGACCGGCACCGCGGCGCCGTCGTCCGCGTCGTGCGCCTTCCCCGGCGTTACGCGCTCGAGCGTCGCGGTCGCGGCGGCGCGCCGGTAGGCCGCCTCGAACGCGGCCCGCGGGAACAGCCGCCGAGCGCGGTCGGTCAGCTGGGCGTGCATCGCCGCGTAGTCCGAGCGCGCCCACGCGGCGGCGAAGCGGTTGGCGCCGCGGACGGCGTCGGACTCGCCGGTGCTCATCGCGACGACGACGACCACGAGCAGCAGCACGATGCCTCCGAGGGCCGGAAGCGCCCGGCGCCGCAGGCGGCGGCGCCGCTCGTCTGAGTACCCAGCTCGCGCCACCGTCACTGTCTAGTGTGCCCGGCCGTGACCGTCATCGACTGGATCATCGTGGTCTTTACGCTCGTCATGGCCATTTGGGGCTACGCGCAGGGCCTGGTCGTGGGCGCACTCTCGCTGATCGGCTTCCTCGTGGGCGGCTTCATCGGCTCGCGCGTGGGCCCCCTGCTGCTCTCCGAAGGCGCTCACTCGCCCTACGCGCCGGTGTTCGCCCTGGCGGGCGCGTTCGTGATCGGCGGGTTCCTCGCCTCCGCCCTCGAGATCATCGGCCTGCGTCTCCGGGGCAAGCTGCGAGGCGGCCTCGGGGTCGTCGACGGGTTCGGCGGCGCGGTGCTGCTCGGCTGCGCCGGTCTCGTGGCGTGCTGGATCGGCGGCGCCGTGGCCCTCCAGACGCCGGGCGCCCGCGACCTGCGGCGCAGCATCCAGCGCTCCGCGATCCTGCGCCGGCTCAACGAGGTCCTCCCGCCGCGGACGGTCCTGAACGCGCTGGCGCGCTTCGACCCGTTCCCGCAGATCCAGGCGCCGCGCGCCGAGGTGCCGCCGCCGAGCTCGAAGATCGCGCGCGACCCCGAGGTCCGCGCGGCCGGGCGCAGCGTGGTCAAGGTCCTGGGAACGGCGTGCGGCCTGGGCATCGAGGGCTCGGGCTGGGTGGCGGAGCGCGGCGTCGTGGTGACCAACGCGCACGTCGTCGCGGGCGAGGACGACACCACGGTCCAGCTCGCGGGGGAGGGGGCCCACCTGGACGCCCAGGCGATCTGGTTCGACTCGCGCAACGACGTCGCGATCCTGCGCGTGGACGGGCTCGGGTCCGCCCGGCCGCTCGAGATGAACGTGAACGCGAAGCCCGGAACCTCGGGCGCCGTGCTCGGGTTCCCGGAGAACGGCGGCTTCCGCGTCGCCGCGGCGCGCCTCGGAGCGACCACGACGGTGATCACCCAGGACGCGTACGGCGGCGGCCCGGTGCGCAGGCGCGTGACGGCCCTGCGCGGCCGCGTGCTCTCGGGGAACTCGGGCGGACCGCTGGTGGACGGCCGCGGCCGCGTGCTCGGCACGGTGTTCGCGGCGACGACCGGCGGCGGCCAGCGCGGCGGCTACGCCGTCCCGGACTCGATCGTGCGCTCGGCGCTCGGCCGCGCGGACCACCCGGTCGACACCGGCGGGTGCGCCGCGGGGTAGGCGCTCTCCGCCGCCCGGCCCGCGGCGCCATCGCAAACAGCGGCAATAACGACAGCCCGAAGTCGCGCTTTGGAACGTTGACTGCGCATATCGCAGTGAACGTTCCAAAGCGGCCGCTCGTGCGCCGTTATTGGCCGCTGTAAGGCGGTCGCGCGACCGCGCGTATCGCGGAGAAACGCCGGTTGGCCTACCGCGCCCGCCGCGCGCGCCGCTGCGCGGGCGGCACCCACAGCTTCCCGCGCGTGAGGTTGCCGAGGCCCATCCAGGCGAAGTTCATCAGCCGCAGCGCGTGCGCCTCGACGCCCTCCTCGGGGTGCGTCGACGACCAGCTCGCGAGCGCGATCGTCGCGCCGGTCAGCGCGTGCGCGAACGGCTCGGCGTCGCGCGCCGCGCTCGCCGACATCCCCTCGTCGGCCGCGGCGGCGGCGAACAGCTCGGTCAGGAGCCCGCTCATCGCGTCGCGGGCGCGGGCCGCGGCCTCCGCGAACGGCCCGCTGCTGGTGGGCCCGTAGGGGTAGAGCACCGACCACGACTCGCGGTTCTGCTCGACGAACTCGAACACCGCGACGAGGCCGCGCCAGAGCCGGAGCTCCGGCTTGCGCTCAGCCTCGCTCGCCGCGCGAACGCTTGCGCGCAGCGTCTCCGACGCGCGCTCGGCCGCCGCGCTGAACAGGCCCTCCTTCGAGTCGAAGTACGCGTACAGCATCGGCTTGGTGATCCCGCACGCCTCCGCGATCTCGTCCATCGACGTGTCGCGGAAGCCGCGCGCGGCGAAGATCCGCGTGGCGGCGTCGAGCATCTGCGCCTCGCGCACGGCGCGCGGCACGCGCCGTCGCTTGGGAGGTGCGGAGGAGGCCGTTCGCGCCACGGTTCGCCGGGGAGCATATGCGTGAGGGCGGCCGCACGGGGCTCCGCTCGATCGGTCGAGCGCCCACCAAACGACGGGCACTAACCCCCCAATCGTCGGCCATAAAAGAGGTTCCACCTGGGCGCCAGGTTGGTATATTGACTTTGAGTAACCTAGAGGGGGGCGGATGCGTACACGCGAGAGGCGGGCGCTCGGGATCGCCGTTGCCGCAACGGCGGCGGTGACGGTCGGCGTAGGCGCGAGCGGGGCAGCGGCGGCGACCGTCGCCCCCCGAGGCTGGGGGGTCCAGCCGACCGGCGCCAACGCCTTCGCGCATTCGGAGCTCGCGTGGCAGAAAAAGGTCGCCCCCGACGTCTACCGCTACAAGTTCCGCTACGGCCCCGTGTTCGCCGCGGCGGGGCAGAACCTCATCCTCTTCGGCCCGGTGACGGTCGAGAAGCCCTCCGGGAGCGGCTGGGGGGTCCGCTTCAAGCCGGACCTCGAGTACCCGAACGGCGAGGTCCCGCCGATCGAGGAGGTGCACACGCACCACGGCCTGATCCTCAGCACGTCGCGGCTAGACATCACGTATCCGCGCATCCCGCAGCGCATGTCCGCCTGGGCGGAGGAGAAGACGATCGGCTTCCTCCCGCGCCCGTACGGCTATCTGGTCAAGCCGAGCGACCAGTGGATGGTCAACTACATGCTGCACAACGAGACCTCGCGCTCGCACGAGCTCTACATCACGTACGAGGTCGACTGGATCCCGGCCGACAGCCGCCTCGGCAAGCGGATCAAGCCGGTGCAGCCGGTCTGGCTCGACGTCAAGAACGGCAGCGCCTATCCGGTCTTCGACGTCAAGCGCGCCTGGGGCGGGTCCGACGGCCGCTTCACGTACCCGGACGACATGCGCGAGAGCCCGTACCCGAAGGGCCAGGAGATCAACAAGTGGACCGCCGACCACGACGGCACGCTGGTCGCGACCGTCGGGCACGTGCACCCCGGCGGCCTCTACACGGACCTCAAGGTCACGCGCGGGAAACGGACCGTGAACGTCTTCCGCTCGCACGCGAAGTACTTCGACCCCAACGGCCCGGTGTCGTGGGACATGTCGATGAAGTACACGCCGTACAACTGGCGCGTCTACGTCAAGAAGGGCGACGTGCTGAGCGTGAACGCGACCTACGACACGAAGTACCTGTCCGCGTACGAGGCGATGGGCCTGATGGTCCCGTACATCGCCTACGGCGACCGCTCGGGGGTGGACCCGTTCAAGCATCCCGACCGGATCCCGCGACGCGGGAAGATCACCCACGGCCACTACCACGCGGCCGACAACTACGGCGGCAAGCGCACCAGCCTGCCCGACGCCCGCAAGCTCCCTGACGGGGGCGGGACGACCGAGGCCGCGGTGGCCGACTGGAGGTACGTGCCGGGCGACCTGAGCATGACCAACTCGCTCGGGCGTCCGCCGATCGTGCGGCGCGGCCAGGAGCTCACCTTCACCAACTACGACGAGCCGGCGCAGGTTTTCCATACCATCACGGCATGCAGGGCACCCTGCAACGGCAGCACGGGCATCAGCTACCCGCTTCCGAACGGGCGCTACGACTTCGACTCCGGCCAGCTCGGCTACGGGCCGAAGGACTACAGCCCCGCGACGAACAAGGTCGTCTGGAGCGCCCCGAAGAACCTGCCGGCGGGCACGTACACGTACTTCTGCCGAGTCCATCCCTTCATGCGCGGAGCGTTCCGGGTCCGCAAGTGATCCGGCGCGCGCTCGCCGCCGCCGCCGCCACGCTCGCGCTCGCGGCGCCCGCCGCGAGCGCCGACGAGCAGATCGCCGCGGGCCCGGGCTCGCAGTACCTGACCACGTCGGTGACCATCGACCAGGGCGAGCGGCTGACGTTCCAGAACGTCGACACGACCGGGCACGACGTGACCGCGCGGCTGCCCGGCCTCGACGGCAAGCCGCTGTTCGGGACGCCGGTCATCGGCACCGGGGGAAGCGCGTTCGTCGACGGCTCGCAGTACCTGACGACCGGCGACTACGACTTCCTCTGCTCGATCCACCCGTTCATGACGGGCACGCTCCACGTCACAACCGGGGGCAAGCCGGTCCCGCGCCCGGCGCGGCCCGACACGCGCGCCCCGGGCGTCGCGGTCCAGATCGTGAGCGCGAAGCTCGGGAAGGTCGCCTCGTCGGGGAAGCTGCAGATCTCGTTCAACACGAACGAGGCCGCCACGGTCGGGGTGAGCGGGTCGGTGAAGGCCGGCGGCAAGACCTTCGCGATCGCGAAGGTCACCCGTCAGGTGCAGGCGAACCGTGCCATCAAGCTCGCGCTCGCCCTCTCCACGAAGGCGAAGGACGCCCTGAAGCGCGCCTCGAAGGCGACCTTCAAGGTCTCGATCGCGACGCGCGACAAGGCCGGCAACCGCGGCGCCGGTTCCGCGAAGCGGACGCTCAAGCGCTGACCCGCGCGTGCAACAAGTGGCCTGGCCCCTGTTGCGGCAGTGGACGGGCGTCGACACCCCCCTTTATCGTGACCAGGCGATGCCGAAGACCCTCGTCGTAGCCGAGAAGCCCTCAGTGGGCCGCGACCTCGCGGCCGCGCTCCCGGGCAGCTTCAAGCAGGACAAGGCAAAGACCCACCTCGACGGGGACGACTTCGTGATCTCCTGGGCCGTCGGCCACCTCGTCGGCCTCGCGGCCCCGGACGAGTACGACCCGAAGCTCAAGAAGTGGCGCTTCGCCGATCTGCCGATCGTGCCCGACAAGTTCAAGCTCGTGCCCGTCGACGAGCGCTCCAAGAAGCAGCTTCAGGCGGTCCACCGGCTGATGCGCGACGACGACGTCGAGCTGATCGTCAACGCCTGCGACGCCGGGCGCGAGGGCGAGCTGATCTTCGCCTACCTCTACGAGACCGCGGGCGTCGACAAGCCGGTGCAGCGGCTGTGGCTGTCGTCGATGACGCGCAAGGCGATCGAGGAGGCGTTCGAGCGGCTCCGCCCGGGCCAGGAGATGGAGCGGCTCGAGGCCGCCGCCCGGTCGCGCTCGGAGGCCGACTGGGTGGTCGGCATGAACGCCACGCGCGCGGCGTCGATCAGGCTCCGCGCAGCGTTCGACGGCGCGGTCTCGCTCGGCCGGGTCCAGACGCCGACGCTCGCGCTCGTCGCGCGCCGCGAGGAGGAGATCCGGGCCTTCAAGCCGGAGCCGTACTGGCTCGTGGAGGCGGCGTTCGAGGCCGACGAGTCGCGTGCGTATCGCGGTCGCTACCTCGGCGGCAAGCGGATCGCCGAGGACCTCGCCGCGAGCATCGTCGCCGACGTCCGCGGCGGGCGCGGGGAGATCACGAAGCTCGAGAAGAAGGAGGAGCGCGAGCGCCCGCAGCTCCTGTACGACCTCACGTCGCTCCAGCGCCACGCCAACACGCTGTTCGGGTTCTCCGCCCGGCGCACGCTCGGCGCCGCCCAGCGCCTCTACGAGGAGCACAAGGCGATCACGTATCCGCGCACGAGCTCGCGCTACCTGCCGAGCGACCAGATCCCGGAGATCCAGCCGACCGCGGAGCTCGTCGGCCGCAACGCCGCCTACAGGGCGGGGGCCGAGTACGTGGTGGCGCTCGACAACCTGCCCCTCGGACGCGTCGTCAACGACGAGAAGGTCGACGACCACCACGCGCTGATCCCCACCCGGTCCGAGCACGACCTCGACCGGATGGGGTCGGACGAGCAGAAGGTCTACGACCTGGTCGCCAAGCGCTTCCTCTCGGTCTTCCACCCGGAGGCCGTGTTCGAGCGCACGCGCGTGGAGACGACCGTGGCCGAGCACGTGTTCCGCACGAGCGGCCGGCGCCTGATCGAGGCGG
The DNA here is from genome assembly GCA_035275105.1 of Thermoleophilaceae bacterium. Classification (GTDB taxonomy): domain Bacteria; phylum Actinomycetota; class Thermoleophilia; order Solirubrobacterales; family Thermoleophilaceae; genus AC-37. The sequence continues at coordinate 822 of DATENL010000381.1, read as the reverse complement.
GCTGGAAGGCCGTCTACGGCGACGAGGCCCAGGGCGAGGGCGGCGAGGACGACTCGGGCGGCGACCAGGCGCTGCCGCGGCTCGAGCAGGGCGAGGCGGTGAGCGTCGCCGAGGTCGAGTCGCTGCGCAAGGAGACCCAGCCGCCGCGGCGCTTCACCGAGGCGTCTCTGCTCGGCGCCATGGAGACGGCCGGCAAGGACATCGACGACGCCGAGCTGCGCGAGGCGATGAAGGACTCCGGCATCGGCACGCCCGCCACGCGCGCCTCGATCATCGAGCTGCTCGTCAACCGCGAGTACATCGAGCGCGAGGGCCGCGCGCTGGTGGCCACGGAGAAGGGCATCCAGGTGATTCGGCTGCTCGGCGAGCATCCGCTCACCTCTGCCGGCCTGACCGGCGACTGGGAGCGCCGCCTCGGGCTGATCGAGCAGGGCGAGGACAGCCGCGAGTCGTTCATGCGCGACATCGCGAAGTTCACCGGTGAGACCGTCCAGGAGCTCGACAAGCTCAAGGGGGTGCGCATCGAGCGCGCCAAGCTCGGCCCGTGCCCGGTCTGCGGGCGCGAGATCGGCGAGAACCGCAAGGGCTACTCGTGCTGGTCGCGCGAGGACCCGGGCTGCGGCTTCGTGATCTGGAAGAAGAAGGCCGGCAAGTCGCTTCCGGTGGCGGTCGCCAAGGAGCTGATCGAGTCGCTGCGCGCCTCCCGCGAGCGGGGCGAGGACCCCGGCGTGGGCCGTACGGAGAAGGCCGTGACCGGCTTCCGCGGGCGCTCGGGCCGCACCTTCCGCGCCAAGCTGAGGCTCGAGCGCAACGACGAGGGCA
>DATENL010000380.1:0-4494 GCA_035275105.1 Thermoleophilaceae bacterium | reverse complement strand
CGATCGCAAGGGCGGCGAGCGCCGCGAGCACGGCGGCGATCGGCACGAGGTAGGCGGTCAGCCCGAACCCCTTCGCCTTCGGCGCGGCGAGCACGCGGTCGCCGTACTGGGCCGTCAGGGCGTCCTTGATCTGGTCCTTGGTGCGGCAGGCCGCGACCTGGCGGGCGATGAAGCTGCGCTCCTGCTTGGCCTGGAGGGAGTTCTCGGCGACGTCGAGCGGGACGCCGCACTCGAGGCACATGACCTCGTGCTCGACCTCGCCGATCGTCGTACGCGGGCAGGCGGCGGCCGCGGCCGGGCCCGCCAGCGCCAGCAGCGTCGCGAGCGCCGCGGCGGTACGCCTCATGCGCGCTCCCTCAGGAGCGGCGGCAGCGCGCGCTCGAGGTCGTCGTCGGTGACCGGGCCGCGGAACGTGTGCGCGATCCGGCCGCGGCGGTCGATCACGATCGTCTCCGGCTGGCCGCTGACGCCGAAGTCCCTGCGCGTGGCGCCGTCGCCGTCGCGGACGGACGGGTAGGTGAGCCCGTAGCGGCGCGCGAAGGCGAGGGCGTCGGAGTCGACGTCCAGGACGTCGATCCCCAGCACGGTGGCGTTCTTGGGCGCGATCCGCCTGTGCCAGCGCTCGAGCACCGGCGACTCGCCGCGGCACGGCGGGCACCAGGAGGCCCAGTAGTTGAGGACGACCACCTTGCCCCGCAGCGAGGCGAGCGAGAGCCGGCCCGGGGCCCCGAGTCGCGGCAGCTCGAAGCCCGGCGCGGACGGCCGCCTCCCCGCCGCCACGGCGCTGTCGATCGAGTCGTCGGGCTCGTTCTGGGCGACGCCGTACGCGAGCAGCGCGACGAGCGCCGCGACGATGAGGACGGCCGCCAGCGGAGCCGGTGCCAGGAGTCGCTTCAACTTGAATCCAAGGGTACGTAGCGCGGCCGAGTCCATTATTGGCAGCTATAGCTGCCAGAAATGGACACCGCCCCGCCGAGCGGCCGGCCGCTCGGGGGTGCGGGCCGAGACTAAACTGGCCGCCGGCCCAAACGGGCCGTCTGCGGACGTAGCTCAGTTGGTAGAGCGTCGGCTTCCCAAGCCGAAGGTCGCGGGTTCGAGACCCGTCGTCCGCTTGAATACCCGCCGTGACCGGCCAGCGTGTCCTCATCACGGGCGCCGCGCGGGGGATCGGCGCGGCCGTGGCCCGGCGGCTGGCCGGCAGGGGCGCGCGGGTCGCCGTCGCCGGCCTCGAGCCTGAGCTGCTCGAGCGCGTCGCTGCCGAATGCGGCGGCGGCCCGTGGTGGGAGTGCGACGTGACGGACCGCGACCGCGTCCAGGAGGTCGTCGACGCGGCGGCCGAGGCTCTCGGGGGCCTCGACGTGGTCGTCGCGAACGCGGGCGTGGCCGCGCAGATGACGATCGTCGGCGGCGACGTGGACGTCTGGGACCGGACGCTCGCGGTGAACCTCCAGGGCGTCTTCAACACGCTCCGCGCCGCCGGCCCGCACATCGCCCACCCCGGCGGCTACGCCCTCGCGGTCTCGTCCCTGGCGGCGGCGATCCACCTGCCGCTGATGAGCCCGTACTGCGCGTCGAAGGCCGCGGTCGAGGCGCTCGCGGACTGTCTCCGCGTCGAGCTGCGCCCGACCGGCGCGCGCGTGGGCGTCGCCTACTTCGCCGAGCTCGACACCGACATGACGAGCCGCGGCTTCGCCACCGACGCGTCCCGTTACCTCACGCGCGGCGGACGGCTGACCAGGGTCGCGCCGCTCGAGCCGGCGGTCGCCGACGTGGTGCGGGGGATCGAGCGGCGATCGCGCTGGATCGTCGCGCCGCGGTGGGTGAGGTGGGTGCTCCCGGTCCAGGTGATCGCCCAGCGGTTCGTGGAGCTCGCGATCCGCCCGCGCGTCGGCAAGGCCATGCAGATCGCGCGCGATGAGCGTCCGGACCTGACGACCTCCCAGCCCCGGTGAGCGCGGGGCCCCGCATCGCGCCCGGCGACCGGCGCGCGATCGGAACCGTCAACACGCTGCTCGCGCGCGCGATCGGCCGCGCGGCGGGCACGGGCCCGCCGAACCTGTTCACGACGCTCGCGCGCCACCGCGGCCTGTTCCGGCGCTGGCTGTGGTTCGCGGGCGGCCTGATGCCGGGCGGCCGGCTGCCCCGGGCCGACACGGAGCTAGTGATCCTGCGGGTCGCCCATCGCTCCGACTGCGAGTACGAGTGGCGCCATCACGAACGCCTGGCCGCCCGGGCCGGGCTCGACCGCGCTCAGGTCGAACGGGTCCGCGACGAGCCGAGCGCCCCCGGATGGACCGAGCGCCAGCGGCTGCTCCTGGTCGCGGTCGACGAGCTCCACGACCGGCGCGAGCTCAGCGACGAGACCTGGGACGGCCTCGCTGCGCTGCTGAAGCCCCGCGACCTGATCGAGCTCTGCATGCTGGTGGGCCACTACGAGATGCTCGCTGGGACGATCAACTCGCTGCGGATCGAGCCGGACGGGCCGCGCAGCTCCAACGACCGGAAAGGATGGCCGCGATGAACCTGCCGCCGATCGTGTCACCGGACGAGTGGGAGGCGAGCCGCCAGCGGCTGCTCGCGAAGGAGAAGGAGCTCACACACGCGCGCGACGCGCTGGCCGCCGAGCGCCGCCGCATGCCGCGGACGGAGGTCGAGAAGGACTACCGCTTCGACGGCCCGCACGGCGAGCTCGGTCTGACCGACCTGTTCGAGGGCCGCCGGCAGCTCGTGGTGTATCGGTTCTTCTTCGAGCCGGGCGTCGCCGACTGGCCCGACGGCGGCTGCCGCGGCTGCTCGTTCCTCGCGGACCAGGTCGCCCACCTCGCGCACCTCAACGCCCGCGACACCACGCTCGCGTTCGTCTCGCGCGCTCCCCAGCCGGACGTGGAGCGCTGGAAGGAGCGAATGGGCTGGGAGATGCCCTGGTACACGCTCACCGACGACTTCGACGCCGACCACGGCGTGGACGAGTGGCACGGCACGAACGCGTTCCTCCGTGACGGCGACCGCGTCTTCCGCACCTACTTCGTCAACGACCGCGGCGACGAGGCGATGGGGAGCACGTGGAGCTACCTCGACGTCACCGCGCTCGGCCGCCAGGAGGAGTGGGAGGACTCGCCGGAGGGCTACCCCCAGACCCCGCCCTACGGGTGGTGGCACCTCCACGACGAGTACGGGCGCGCGTGACTTCCGGCGCGCTCGCGCGTTGCAGGTACGACCGGAAGTGCCACGACGGTGTCCGGCACGGGCATGACCACGAGCGGAAACGACAACCGCACGACCGGCACCCGTACCACGACCGGCGCGTGAGTTCCCGCGGGGGGCGCCCGGCAGACGCCCGGCGCCCCCCTCGGCGCTCGCCGGTCCCTACGGCCTGAACGCCACCGGGTCGAGCGACAGGTAGTCAGCCCGCTCGCTCGCCCGGACCGAGCCGTCCTCGCGCACCGTCACGTCCCCGACGGTGCGCGCCCCGTCCCGCGGCCGGAACGAGCGCGGCAGGTAGAAGAGGGTCACGCCGGAGCCGGGCGAGTCCGCGTCCGCCTCCACGCTTCCCTCGAGCCGCACCACGCCGGACCTGTCCCGGTAGTACGCCACCGGCGCGTAGCCGCGACCGTGGTTCCGCCAGCCCGCGCAGAACCGGCCGCTGCTCTTCGGCCGGCATGGCTCGTCGGTGTCGACCGGGAGCACGACCACGGGCGGGTCGAGCGGCACGAGCTTGCGCCCCGTGACCGCGCGGGGCCCCAGCTTCCGCCGCGTCACGGTGCCGTTCTTCAGCTCGTCGGTGTCGACGCTGTTCGCGGCGACCGCCCAGGCGGTCCCGCCGAGCGCTACGAACAGGCACAGCGACGACACGACGTTCGCGTAGGTCAGCCGCACGCGCCCGGGGCCGCTCACGGCCTGAAGACGATCCCGTCCAGCGAGAGGAGCTCCGCGCCGCCGTCGGGCTGCACGCGCCCGTCGCCCCGGATCGTCACGTGGCCGAACCGCCGCGCTCCGCCGGTGGGCCTCCACCCGCGTGGGAGACGGAAGATCACGGGGCCCGACCCCGTGACCGACCCGCCGAGGTGGATCAGCCCCGAGCGGTCCTTGAAGTAGCCGGCGGGCGCGTACCCCTGGCCGGCGTCAGTCCACCCGGAGTCGCCGAACGGCGCGGGCCGCACGTCGCCGACGGCTCCGAGCTTGGCGTCCGTGACCGCCCGGTCGCGGAGCTTGGGCGTGGTCACCGCGCCGTCCTTCAGCTGCTTCGTGCCGATGCTGTTCGCCGCGACCGCCCACGCCGTCCCTCCGAGGAGCAGGAACAGGCACAGCGTCGACACGACGTTCGCGTATGTGATCCGCGGCCGCATGCGTTGAGGTACCCCTCGCGCCAGACTACCTCCGGATGGCGAGCACGCGCGCAGTTGCGTTGGGTGCCGCCGCGCTCACCGCGATCGGGGCAGCGGGCGTGGTGGCGGGCGGCGGCGGGGGCCGCTGGGGGTCGTCCGTGGCGCGCCA
>DATENL010000379.1:0-6313 GCA_035275105.1 Thermoleophilaceae bacterium | reverse complement strand
CGCCCGAGCCCGTCGCCGCCTAGACCGAAGCCGGCCGGCCCCGGCGGGGGCCCCCGATACCCTCGCGGCCGTGAGATCGCGGCACGCCCTCCTCGCCCTCCTCTGCGCCCTGGCGGCCGCCGCGACGGGCTGCGCGGGCGGAAACACGACCGACCTCGAGCGCTCCAACGCGCGGAAGGTCGTGAACGTGGTCGAGGGCAACATGATGGCCGCGGAGCGGGGCGACGCGGTCGCGTACTGCGCGGCGTTCACGGACCGCTACCTGGAGGAGCGGTTCAAGGGCGGGGTGGCGTCGTGCCGGCGCCGCTTCAAGGGCGCCCCGGCGAGCCTGACCGAGAGCAGCGAGGTCCGGTTCCTCGGTGCCACGACCGTGAACGGATCCGACGTCGACGCGTCCGTTCACTACAGGCTCGGCGACACGCGCGGGCTCAACTACATCATGAAGTTCACCGAGCCCCCGGGCGGGGGTGCGCGGCGCTGGCTGATCGACGGTCGGGTGCTGCCGGACGTCCTGCTGGAGGATTGACCCTCAGTCCGCCCGCGCGCCGTCGAGCCGCTCGGCGAGCTCGACGATCAGGCCCTCGGGCCCGCGGACGTAGCAGAGGAGGAAGGTGCCCTCGTAGTCGACGATCTCCCCGACCGTCTCCCAGCCGGCCTCCCGGACGCGGTCGACGACGCCACGCACGTCGTCCACCTTGAAGGCGACGTGCCGCAGCCCGGGACGGTTCGCGGCCGGCGCCCGCTCCTCGGCGCTGGCGGAAGGCGAGCGGAAGCGCACCACCTCGAACACGTCGCCGCCGTCGGGACCGCGAGCCATCACGACCTCGACCGTCGCGTTCTCGAGGCCGATGATCCGATCGATCCACTCGCCGCCGTGCACCGCGGGCTCGCCGCAGTCGAAGCCGAGCAGCGAGAGAAACCGGACCGTCTCGTCGAGGTCCTCGACGACCAGACCGATGTGGACGAAGTCGATGACGCCGGGGCGGCGGCCCTCCATGGCTACGCCGGCCGCGCGGCCGGCGCCGCGTCCCGCGGTGGGCGCGCCCCGACAGCCCGGTAGGCCGCGTCGCGCAGCGGTTTCTCGCGCGGGTCGTCGCGCAGGTGGAATCCCAGCCGGTTAGGCGTGTACGCGAAGCCCAGCTCGGTGTCGGGGTCGGCGAAGCCGAACGAGCCGCCGGCGCCGGTGTGGCCGAAGGCGGCGTCGCTCGACCCGAAGCGGAACTTCGGCGACGGCTTGAGGAAGCCGAGCGCGAACGCGGCCTCGACCCGCAGCACCAGGTCGGTCGCGCCGCCGGGCGGCTGGACGGCGGGAGCCGCCAGCTCCGCGAGCGTGCCCGCGTCGATCCCCAGCTCGGAGCCGCCGGCGGCGAGGTCGCCGTACACGCGCGCGATCGCGCGCGCCTGCCCCACGCCCGTCGCGGCAGGCATCTCGATCGCGCGGTACTCGGGCCGGTCGAGGTCGGTCGCGCCGCGGAGCCGCGGGTTGCCGAACGCGCGGTAGGTGAGCGAGCTCCGGCGAGTGAACCCGAGCACCATGCGGGCCGGCATCGGGCCGATGTTGAGCAGCACGGCGGCCCGCGAGTAGCCCTTGATCCGGGCGATCCGCTCGTCGGGCACGGTCGGCGGCACGCCGAAGTAGAACTCTATCCCGAGCGGGTTGGCGATCTCCTCGGCGAAGAACTGCGCCAGCGTCCGGCCCTGCGGATCGACGCGCCGGATCAGCTGGCTCTCGTAGAAGCCGATGCTGAGCGCGTGGTAGCCGTGGCGGCTGCCGGGCGTCCAGTTGGGGCGCTGGGGAGCGATCGCGTCCCCCACGGCGTCGGGGTCGGCGAGCATCTGGGGCGTGAGCGGCACGTCCACAGCGGCGAGGCCCGCCTCGTGCGCCAGGAGCTGGCGGACGGTGATCTCGCCCTTGCCGTTCTGCGCGAACTCGGGCCAGTAGGCGGCGACGCGCTCGTCGTAGTCGAGCAGTCCGCGGGCACGGGCCAATGCCATGGTGGTCGCCGACAGGCCCTTCGAGGTCGAGTAGACGACCACGAGCGTGTCCTCGAGCCACGAGCGCGTGCGGTGGCGGTCGCGGTGACCGCCCCAGAGGTCGGCGACCTTCTCGCCGCGGTGGTAGACGGCGCAGGCAGCCCCGAGCTCGTTGCGCTCCGAGAAGTTGCGGCGAAACTCGTCGGCCACGCCCTCGAAGCCGGGCGCGACGTCCCCGTGCACTGGCGCTTCCGTCAAGGCCCCGCAGCGTACAGGCGCCGCCGTATGATCCCGCCGTGCCCCTTGAGCCCGGCGTGTCGCGCGACGACGAGTTCACCGTCGAGGGAGTCCTGCTGACCGACGTCGGCGGGACCATCGGCGTGTCGGTCCTGTCGACCCCGGGGCTGGTCGGCATGATCGAGCGCAACGCCGCGATGCTCGCCTACGAGCACCTGCCCGACGGCAAGGCGACGGTCGGCTTCGAGGTCTGCATCAAGCACGTGGCCGGCGCCGTCGAGGGCGCGCGCTGCAGGGTGTCGGCCGTGCTGCGCGAGGTCGTCGACGGGCGCAAGCTCCGCTTCGACGTCGAGGTCCTGGAGGGGGACCGGACGATCGGCGTGGGTACGCACGAGCGGCGCGTGATCGACGTGGCGCAGCACGCCGGCGCGGCCGGCGGCTAGCGCGCCGCGTCAGGCGCGGCCCAGCGGCGCGCCACGCGCAGAACCGCCACGGCGTGCCGGTGCTGGTCGGCGTCCGAGAGCGAGCCCGCGGGCAGCTCGACCACGAACGCGGTGCCCTTCTCGATGTGGCGGTTCTCCCAGCCGGTCGCGATCCCGTTGTAGCGCGGCAGGTGCCTGAAGGGCAGGCCGACGAGCTCGGCGTAGAGCCGCGCGATCCGGTCGTTGGACTCGGTTGGGTCGTCGACGAGCTCCAGGTGCTGGTGGTACCAGACCGCGATCCGCGGGCGGATGCGCTTGATCAGCCGCTTCGCCGCGCGCGACTCGGGCTCGGAGAAGGCGCGCGAGCCGGAGTAGTAGGTGCTCCACGGGGCGCCCTGGCTCCGCCAGTGCCAGTCGAAGTTGCGATTGAGGTCGACGCCGTGCGCGTTCTGGCGCGTGTTCGAGTCCGCGCCGTCGGGGTTGATCTCGTCCACGAGCCAGATCGCGACGCCGTCGGGCGGCTTCGCGTGCCGGAGCCGGCGCGTGACGGCCTCGCCGGCGCGCTCGTTGCCGTGGATCTCGCCCACCACCAGCACGGTGCGCGGCGCGTCGGCCGGCCCGACCCGCACGGCGCGGATCGGCTGGCCCTGTGCCGAGCGGCCGATCCGCTCCGTGTGGACGGGCGTGGCGGCCGCCAGCAGCGCCGCCAGCGCCAGCGCCGCGGCGACCCGCGCGGCGCTACGACTCGGCGAACTCGACCTCAACCTGGAACCCGTCGCCGGCCACCTTCTCGAGCGCGGTCACGCGGCCGGCCTCGACCACGTCGGACTCGACCTCCCCGAGCAGGCCGAGCCGCTCGTCCGAGTCGCGCACGACCGCGCGCGCGACCTCCGCGCGCATCGGCAGCTGAGCCGTCGACTTGGCCTTGCGGATCTCCGACAGTACGTCGGCGGCGACGTCGAGCAGGCCGTCCGGCGCACCGTCGGCCTCCGGCGAGCCGAGCAGCTCGTCGCGGCGCGGCCACGGCGCGCGGTGCACCGAGCCCTCGCGCCACCAGGACCACACCTCCTCGGACACGAACGGCAGCGCCGGGGCGAACAGCCGCAGCTGCGCCTCCAGCGCGGTCCTGAGCGCGCCGTTGGCGGACGCCGCGGCGTCGGGGTTCGACTCGGCGCCGTAGCGGCGGCCCTTCACGAGCTCGAGGTAGTTGTCGCAGAACCACCAGAAGAACTCCTCGGTCCGCTCGAGCGCGCGCGCGTAGTCGTACTCGTCGAACGCGGCCGTCACGACGTCGACCGTCCCGGCGAGGCGGCGCAGCATCGCGACGTCGAGCGGCCACGTGGGCGGCGCGGCCGGGCCCTCGTGTCCGAGCACGAAGCGCGACGCGTTGAGGATCTTGGTCGCGAGCCGCCGGCCGACCTTCATCTTGTTGTCGTCGAACGCGGTGTCGACCCCGGGCCGTCCGCTGACCGCCCAGTAGCGCACCGCGTCGGAGCCGAACTGCTCGAGCATCGCCATCGGCGTGACGACGTTGCCCTTCGACTTCGACATCTTCTTGCGGTCGGGGTCGAGCACCCAGCCGGAGATCGCGCAGTTCCGGAACGGGACGTCGTCGTGCAGGAAGTGGGCCCGGACCACCGTCGAGAACAGCCAGGTGCGGATGATCTCGTGCGCCTGCGGGCGCAGGTCCATCGGGAACAGGCGCTCGAAGAGCGCGTCGTCCTCGCGCCAGCCGCCCGCGATCTGCGGGGACAGCGACGAGGTCGCCCACGTGTCCATCACGTCGGGGTCGCCCACGAAGCCCCCGGCCACGCCGCGCTGATCCTCGCCGTAGCCGGGCGGCACGTCGGACGACGGGTCCACCGGCAGCATCGAGTCGTCGGCCAGGATCGGCCGCGAGTGGTCGGCCACGCCGTCGTCGCCGACCGGGTACCAGACCGGGAACGGCACGCCGAAGAACCGCTGGCGGCTGATGCACCAGTCCGTGTTCAGCCCGTCGACCCAGTTCTCGAAGCGCGTGCGCGTCCACTCGGGGATCCAGTGCATCTCGCGACCGCGCGCCTTGAGCTCCTCCGCGTGCTCCATGGTCCTGACGAACCACTGCCGGCTGGTGATGATCTCGAGCGGCCGGTCTCCCTTCTCGAAGAACTTGACCGGGTGCTCGATCGGGCGCGGGTCGGCGGCGAGCGCGCCGGCCTCCGCGAGCAGTTGCTCGATCTCCCCCTGCGCCTGCTTGGCACGCTTGCCGGCGAGCCGGTCGTACGCGGCCTGGGCGCGCGCCGGGTCGGCGCTCTCGAATCCGGGCTCCTCGCCCCACCTGACGTCGCGCAGCCGCCCGTCGGGCTGCACGAGCGAGCGGATCGGCAGGTCCAGCTCCCGCCACCACTCCACGTCGGTCACGTCGCCGAAGGTGCACACCATCGCGATGCCGGTGCCCTTGTCGGGCTGCGCGAGCTCGCTCGCTCGGATCGGCACGCGGACGCCGAACAGCGGCGTCGTGACCTCGGTGCCGAAGCGCTCGCGGTAGCGCTCGTCGTCGGGGTGGGCCACCATCGCCACGCAGGCGGGGATCAGCTCCGGTCGCGTGGTCTCGATCTCCACGTCGTCGAACATCACGCGGTAGGCCCTGCCCGGGATCACCCGGTCCTCGAGCTCCGCCTGGGCCACCGCGGTGCGGTAGTCGACCTCCCACAGCGTCGGCGCCTCGACCGAGTAGGCGAGGTCGCGCCCGAGGTGGTGCAGGAACGCGCGCTGCGACGCCCGCTGGGCGCGCTCGCCGATCGTCGTGTACGTCATCTCCCAGTCGACCGAGAGCCCGAGGTGGCGCCAGAGGTCCTCGAAGGCCTTCTCGTCCTCGGCGGTCAGGCGCAGGCAGAGCTCCACGAAGTTGCGGCGCGAGACGGGCAGCGGCTGCTTCGGCGGCTCCGCCGGCGGCTCGAGGGCGGGGTCGTACGGCAGCGACGGGTCGCATCTCACGCCGTAGTAGTTCTGCACCCGGCGCTCGGTCGGCAGGCCGTTGTCGTCCCACCCCATCGGGTAGAAGACCTCCTCGCCGCGCATGCGGCGGAAGCGCGCGATCACGTCCGTGTGCGTGTACGAGAAGACGTGGCCCACGTGAAGCGAGCCGCTGACCGTCGGCGGCGGGGTGTCGATGGCGTAGACCGGCCGCTTCGAGGACCGGTCGAAGCGGTAGGCGCCGTCGGCCTCCCAGCGATCGGCCCAGCGGTCCTCGAGGCCTTCCAGGGAGGGCTTCTGCGGGACGCCGGCGGGCATCCGCGAAGCGTACCCGCGGTGCAACAGGTGGCCTGGCCCCCGTTGCACTACCCGCGGTGCAACAGGTGGCCTGGCCCCTGTTGCACTACCCGCCGATCCGGGCCCGCCTTATGGTCCAGGGGCCAGGGCGCCCGAAGGCCGGCGTCGCGCGGACCCGGAAGGTCCAGCGGTCGCGGCGCAGGTGCACGATCGCGCGGCGCCTGCCGTCGCGGCGGCGGATCCGGTGCCAGTCGCGCTCGCCCCGCCGCGCCTGGAGCTCGACCTCGCGCCCGTCTGACGACGACCAGTGGATCAGCACGCGCGGGCGGCGCTCGCGCGTCCTGTGGTACCAGGCCACCCAGAGGTGCTTGATGCGCTCGCCGCGCCGGCGCTGCGGGGGGACGTCGGGCGGCGGGTCGGCGCCGCCG
>DATENL010000378.1:0-7604 GCA_035275105.1 Thermoleophilaceae bacterium | reverse complement strand
CGCCGCGTACGGCGCTCGCGACGCGGCGCTGGTTCGCCGCCACGCGCCGAACATCGCCTACGAGGCGGGCACCCTCACGCTGCCGGTCGACTGGCGGCAGTGCCGATCGCACCGCTGCTCGGACGCGTCGGCCGACCGCCGCCTGGACGTCCACCGATCGGCGCGCGGCCGGCTGCCGGCCACCGCGTTCACGCACGTGGTGCGTCGCGGCGGCCGGACCTACCTCCAGTACTGGTTCTACTTCCCCGACTCGACGACCACCTGGGGAGGAGCCGCCGCGCTCTGGGGACCGGGGTACCCGGGGTTCCACCCGGACGACTGGGAGGGCTACATGGTGCGGATCGACCCGTCGACCCGCGTGCTCGCGCGGGCCACGGCGCACCACGGCTACAAGTACTGCAAGGGCTCCGGTCCCGGCTGCGACAACCACTGGGGGCCGACGACCGGCTGGACCCGGATCTCGCGCGGCAGCCACGCCGGCCACATCCCGATGACCGCCACCGCGTTCCCCGCGTCGCTGCGGCCCACGCGCGAGGGTGTCGACGTCGACGAGCGCACCACGACGGCGCGGGAGCTGCGGCTCGTCCCGCTCGAGCCGATCGACCCGCGGAGCTACCGCTCCCTCGAGCGTGGCGGCCCCGTCCCGCCGTGGGGGAAGGAGGTCTACCGCGACCCGGCTAGCTGGTCGACGGGGTAGCCGCTACTCCGTGATCAGGTGCACGGCCGCCACGCCGAGCCAGAAGATGCTCGTCACGTACAGGGCCCGCTCGGCCGCGCCGAACCAGCGCCGCACCGGCGGCGCCACCCGGGTCACGGCCGCGGCCACGGCGCAGAGCGCGACGAGGATGCCGAGCGGGCGCAGGATCGCGGGGTCGCCGTCCCACTCGATGCTCCAGGCGGCCAGCGCGATCGCGGCGAAGCCGAGCATCACGAGCCCCACGTGCACCCAGCCGCCGGCCCGCGCCCGCCGCGGGTCGGTCATGACGCCCGCTATCGCGATCCGGCTCCCGCCGTAGATCGACAGCCACGCGACCGCCACCGCGTCGGTCTCGCGCGCCAGCCCGACGGCGAGCAGGAAGCCCGCGAAGCCGAGCAGCACGACCATCGTCCGGTAGTACGGGTGGTAGCGCTGAGTGCCGAGGTCGTCGACGACCCCGCTGATCGGCATGAGGTCGCTGAAGAGGACGTGCAGCCGCACGAGCAGCACCGCGGAGGCGATCAGGCAGGCGAGCGCGACGAGGCCGAAGATCACGAGCCCTCACCTTCCCGGCCCGGTCGTGGGTGCTCCTCCGGGGATGCGAGACTGCGGCCGCTCACATGGCACACCGTAAGCCCCATCGCCCGCTGCCGGGCACCGTGAAGCCGGAGCGGTTTCGGCCGAAGTTCCACTGGGAGCTGCTCGTCTGCGGCGCGCGCGGGCACGAGCTCGTGGGCCACGACGCCGAGGAGCTGCGGGCCGAGGACGCGCTCTACGCGTTCGCGGCCGACGGCGTGCGCTGGCACCGCTGCCTGCGCTGCGACAGCTGGCTGCCGTTCCCGGAGCCGGAGCACCCGGCCCAAAGGCACCCGCCGCCCCGCGACGACATTGTGCTCCCGCTCCGCGGGAAGCCGCTCCGCGACAAGGTCGTGCTGCGGCTCATCGCCGTCAACCGGGCCTTCCACTTCGTGCTGCTCGGGCTGCTCGGGACCGCGATCCTCCTGTTCGCCGCCAACGAGGCGGAGCTCAAGGAGACCTTCTACCGCGTCGTCGCGGACCTCCAGGACAGCGTCGGCGGCGGGCCGGTCCAGACCAGCAAGACGGGCATCCTCCACGAGCTCGACCGGCTCTTCACGCTCAAGTCGAGCACGCTCACGGCCGCCGGCCTTGCGGTCTGGGGCTACGCGATCGTCGAGGGCGTGGAGGCGGTCGGGCTCTGGTACCAGCAGCGGTGGGCCGAGTACCTCACGTTCATCGTGACGACGTCGTTCATCCCGCTCGAGGTCTACGAGCTGGTTCACAAGTTCACGCCCTTCAAGGTCCTCGCGCTGATCGTCAACACCGCCATCGTGGTCTACCTCCTCTACGCCAAGCGGCTGTTCGGCTTCCGCGGCGGCGCGGCCGCCGACGAGGCGCTGAGGGAACGTGACATCGGCTGGCAGGCCCTCGAGGCGAGCTCACCGGCAGCGGTGGCGCTCAGCGGATCTGGCCCGCAGGCCGGATCAGCATCTCGTTGACGGCCATCCGCGGCGGCGCCGCCACCACGAACAGGATCGACTCGGCCATGTCCTCGGCCTCGAGCACGTCGCCGATCTCCTGCTCCATCCGCTCGATCGCCTGGCGCACACCGGGGTCCTCGTTGTGGCCCTGGAGCTCCGTGCGCACGTAGCCGGGCTCGATGCACGTCACCCGCACGTTCGACGGCGCCGCCTCCTTGCGGAGCGCCTCCGAGAACCCGACCACCGCCCACTTCGTGGCGTTGTAGACCGCACTGCCGGGATTGCCGACCCGCCCCGCCACCGAGGAGACGTTGACCACGTTCCCGCCGCCGCCCTCGCGCATCAGGGGGAGCGCCGCCTGCGTGCAGTAGAGGAGCCCGAGCACGTTCACGTCGACCATCCGCCGCCACTGGTCCGTGTCGGCGTCCTCGATCGGCCCGAGCAACATCAAGCCGGCGTTGTTGATCAGCGCGTCGAGCCCGCCGAGCCGGTCGTGCGCCTCGCTCACGAACGCGTGCGCCTGCCGCTCGTCGGTGACGTCGACGGTGATCGCCGCCGCCCGCCCGCCGTCGGCCTCGATCCGCCTGGCGAGCTCCTCGATGCGGTCCGACCGGCGCGCGCCCAGCGCCACCGCGGCGCCCTCGCGGGCGAAGGCCAGCGCGGTCGCCTCGCCGATCCCCGAGGACGCGCCGGTGATCGCCGCCACGCGGCCCTCGAGCGAGCCTGCCATCAGGCGGCCGAGCGTTCAGCCAGGTCCACCAGCATCCGCACGCCGAAGCCGGAGGCGCCCTTGCCGACGTACGCGCGCCCGAGCCCCCAGGCCGTCCCGGCGATGTCCACGTGCACCCACGGGCGGTCGTCCACGAACTGCCTGAGGAACTCGGCGGCGTAGATCGACATCGCCTTCCGCTGCTCCGCCGCGTTCGTGAGGTCCGCGTACTCGCCCTTGGTCAGCTCGAGGTACTCGGGGTGGAGCGGGAGCCGCCAGCCGAGCTCGCCGGTGGCGGTGGAGGCGGCCTCGACCTGGCCGTACCAGTCGTCGTCGTTCGAGAACAGCCCGGCGTAGGTGGAGCCGAGCGCGACGATGATCGCGCCGGTGAGCGTGGCGAGGTCGATCAGCCGCTCGGCGCCCTCGCGCACCGCGTACGACAGCGCGTCGGCCAGCACCAGCCGGCCCTCGGCGTCGGTGTTGTTGACCTCGATCGTCTTGCCGTTGAGCGCGGTCACGATGTCGCCCGGCTTGACCGAGCGGCCGCTCGGCATGTTCTCGGTCGAGCCCACCACGGCGAGGATCCGCGCGGGCAGGTCGAGCGCCGCGATCGCCCCGACGGCCTCGATCACCGCGGCGCCGCCCGACATGTCGAACTTCATCTCGTGCATCTTCGCGCTGGGCTTGATCGAGATCCCGCCGGTGTCGAACGTGACCGCCTTGCCGACGTATCCGAGGAGCGGCCCCGATCCGCCGCCCTCGTAGCGGAGCACGATCAGCTTCGGCTCCTCGTAGGTGCCCTGGGCCACGGCCGCGAAGGCGCCCATGCCCTCGGACACGATCCGGTCGCGGTCCCAGACCTCCACCGACAGCTTCTCGTGCTCGCCCGCAAGCTCCTGCGCGCGCTCGGCGAGGAACGTGGGCGTGGCCACGTTCGCCGGTGTGTTCTGGAGGTCCCGCGCAGCGTTCTGCGCCTCGGCCACCACCCGGGCGCGCTCGACGGCCTGGGACAGGTCGGCGTCCGCGGCGACCTCGAGCGACTCGATCCGCCCGTCCTCGTCCCCGCCGCCGGTGGACTTGAACTGGTCGAACCTGTACAGCGCGAGCAGCGTCCCCTCGACGATGCCGCCGGCCACCTGGGCGTCGTCCGAGGGGGCGGCCCACGACAGCGAGCGCGCCCCCAGCTCGCGGGCGCGCCCCGCGACCGCGGAGGCGGCCACCCGCGCCCGCTCGGGGTCGAGCTCGTCGCGCTTGCCGAGGCCGGCCAGGATCACGCGCCTGCCGTCCGCGTGCGTGACGGCGACCTTGCGCAGGGCGGCCTTCGCCTCGCCCGAGTCGACCAGCGCCTGGAGCTCGGGCTCGGCGGCCTGCTCGCCCTCGAAGACCCCGACGACGCGAGTGTCGGCGTCGGTCTCGGCGGCCGGTCCGGTGCGGGCGCTGACGGCGATTCGAGCCATGACCGCGGCAGTGTATTCGCGCGGGCCGAAGGCGCCCCGCCGCTATGGTTCGCCGCCCCGGAGCTACGCAGGAGACGATCGACCAGATGCCCAAGACAGTGATCCTCGGCGCCGCCCGCACGCCCTTCGGGAAGCTCGGCGGAGCGCTTTCCTCCCTCGACGCCACCGACCTCGGCGGGCACGCGATCTCGGCCGCGCTCGAGCGCGCCGAAGTGGCGCCCGAGCAGGTGCAGCACGTCTCCTACGGCCAGGTGCTCCAGGCCGGCCAGGGCCAGATCCCCTCGCGCCAGGCGCAGATCAAGGGCGGGATCCCGAAGGAGGTCTCGTCGGAGACGATCAACAAGGTCTGCGCCTCCGGGATCCGCACCGTCACGACCGTCGACACGGCGATCCGCGCCGGCGACCTCGACGTCGGCGTGGCCGGCGGCATGGAGTCAATGTCGCAGGCGCCGTACCTGCTCAAGGAAGCGCGCTTCGGCTTCCGCATGGGCGACGCGAAGGCGATCGACGCGATGATCAACGACGGGCTGACCAATCCCTTCAGCGGCAAGCACATGGCGCACGAGGCCAGCGAGGTGGCCGAGGAGCTCGAGATGACGCGGCCCGACATGGACAAGTTCGCGCTGCGCAGCCACGAGCTCGCCGTCAAGGCCACCGACGAGGGCCGCCTGCCCGAGGAGATCGTCCCCGTCACGATCAAGTCGAAGAAGGGCGAGACCGTGGTGGAGGTCGACGAGGCGCCGCGGCGCGAGACGTCGCTCGAGCAGCTCGCCAAGCTGCCGCCGATCTTCGTCAAGGACGGCACCCACACCGCGGGCAACGCGCCGGGCGTGAACGACGGCGCCGGCGCCCTCGTGCTCGCGTCCGACGACTGGGCGCAGAAGGAGGGCAGGGACGTGCTGGCGACGATCGTCGCCCACGCCGCGATCGCCGACGACTTCCCCTACCTCGCCCGCACGCCCGCGAAGGCCACCGAGGCCGCGCTGAAGAAGGCCGGGCTCGACGTCGACCAGATCGACCTCTTCGAGATCAACGAGGCGTTCGCCTCGGTCGCGCTCAACTCGATGCGGATGCTCGGGGTGGACGAGGACAAGGTCAACGTGAACGGCGGCGCGATCGCGCTCGGCCACCCGATCGGCGCGAGCGGCGCCCGGATCCTCGGCAGCCTGGTGCACGAGCTGCGCCGCCGCGGCGGCGGCCTCGGAGTGGCGGCCATCTGCTCCGGCGGCGGCCAGGGCGACGCCGTGATCGTCGAAGTCAACGGGAACTAGCGCCATGGGCCGCGGCGCGGCCTTCTTCGATCTCGACAAGACCCTGATGGAGGGGTCTTCCGCCGTCCATTTCGGGAAGGCGGCGTACAGCGCCGGGCTGATCTCGAAGCGTCAGCTCCTCAGGGACGCGTGGGCCAACGTGCAGTTCCGCCTGAAGGGGTCGACCGACGAGACCACGCAGGCGCTGTGGGACCGGATCCTCGAGTCGATCGCGGGCACGCGCGTGGTCGACCTGGCACGGCTCGCGCCGCAGATCCTCGCCGGGCTGCTCCCGCGGCTCTACCCGCAGATGCTCGCCACCGCGTGGGCCCACCAGGATGCCGGCCGGCCGGTGTACATCGTCACCGCGGCGTCGCAGGAGCTGTCCGAGCTGCTCGCGACCGTGCTCGGCTTCGACGGCGGGATCGGCGTGCGGTCGGAGATCCGCGACGGTGTCTACACGGGGCGCCCCGACGGCCCGTTCACGTACCGCGAGGGCAAGGCGGAGGCGATCCGCCAGGTGGCCGAGGCCGAGGGCTACGACCTCGCGGAGTCGTACGCGTACTCGGACTCCGAGTCCGACCTGCCGATGCTGCGCGCCGTCGGCCATCCGGTGGTGGTCAACCCCGACGCCGAGCTGCGCGGCGTGGCCCGCGCGGAGGGCTGGGAGATCATGCACTTCGACAAGCTCCGCCGCCGGCTGCGGATCGTCTCGATCGCCGGTGCCGCCGGCGTGGTCGCGGCGGGCGCCGGCTACGCCGCCGCGCGCAGCACGGGCCCGCGCGGCCTGCGCAGCCGCCTCGGCCTGGCCTAGGCGCTACGCCGGCAGCCCCAAGGCCTCGAGGGCCTCTCCGTGGTCGCGGAAAACCTCGGCGGAGCGGATCTTGCCCTTGCGCACCGAGTAGACGTACGTGAGCTCCATGTTCAACTCGGGCCCCTGGCCCACGCCGCGCCAGATGAACCTCACGACGACCCGGTCGGCGATGTGGTCGATCCTGGTCGGCTCGAGCTCGTCGGTTTCGTAGGCCGCACGCATCAGCTCGAACTGACGCATGATCGCCTCTCGCCCCAGGAGCGGGCCGGGCTCCGGCCATTCCTCGGGGCCCCATATGACCGCGTCCCGGTCGTAGAGCGCGGCAAGCGCGTCCATGTCGCCCGAGTTCCACGCCTCGAAGGCCCTCCGGACGACCTCCACGTTCTCCTCGGACATCCCGGTCGAGTATCCCGGACCGCCCGTATCCTTTCCCCATGGCCGTCGAGCAGAGGCCCATGACGGACGCCGAGCGCTGGTACCGCGAGCGCTACGCGCGCACCGCCGAGCGCGACACGCTCTTCACGACGGTCTCGGGGGAGCCGGTCGAGCCGCTCTACACCGCCGACGACCTGCCCGCGCCCGACCAGATCGGGCTGCCGGGCGAGTATCCGTTCACCCGCGGCGTCTACCCGTCGATGTACCGCGGCCGGCTGTGGACGATGCGCCAGTTCGCCGGCTTCGGCACCGCCGAGGAGACCAACGAGCGCTTCCGCTACCTGCTCGACCACGGCCAGACCGGCCTCTCGACGGCGTTCGACATGCCGTCGCTGATGGGGCACGACTCCGACCATCCGAAGAGCGAGGGCGAGGTCGGGCGCGAGGGCGTGGCGATCGACACGCCGGACGACATGGAGCGGCTGTTCGAGGGGATCGACATGGGCGAGGTGTCGACCTCGATGACGATCAACGCGCCGGCGGCGATGATGCTCGCCTTCTACGTGGTCGCCGCTGAGAAGAAGGACATCCCGCCCGAGGCGCTCGGCGGGACGATCCAGACCGACATCCTCAAGGAGTACATCGCCCAGAAGGAGTGGTGCTTCCCGATCGAGCCCGCGCTGCGGCTGGTCGAGGACATGATCGAATGGTGCACGGCGCAGATGCCGCGCTGGCATCCGATCTCGATCTCCGGCTACCACATCCGCGAGGCCGGATCGACGGCGCAGCAGGAGCTCGCCTTC
>DATENL010000377.1:0-8212 GCA_035275105.1 Thermoleophilaceae bacterium | reverse complement strand
TGGCGGTCGAGCGGAGCTCTCCGCGGCGGACGCGCCACTCGGCCGACGGTCCCGGCCGCGTCCCGTGCACCACCCTGCCGCCGGGCGCGACGGTCATCAGCCTCCCGCCGCGGTCGTAGAGCATGTACCGCCCGAGCCCGGTGGGCTTCAGGTGGAAGCGCGCCGCTCGATCCCGGCCGGCGGCGGTCGCCCGGTACGCGCGCGCCCTGCCGACCTTCACGAACCGGTCCTGGAAGGCGATCGCGAAGCAGTGGTTGGCCAGCCGCGGAGCGGCCGCGGTGGGGCCGGCGGCCATCAGCGTCCCCGCGACCACCGCCGCGCTCACGACCGCAATCCGGCCCGCGACCACGGCCGCAGGATACGCCCGCGGGTGACCGGGGTACCAGCCAGGCGTGCCTCCCAAGTCGATCTGGAACGGGACGATCGCGTTCGGCGCGGTCGCGGTCCCGATCAAGCTCTTCAGCGCGACGGAGTCGAAGGCAGTCCACTTCCACGAGCTCCACCGAAGCGACGAGGCGCGCATCGAGCACCGCCGGTTCTGCTCGAAGGAGGACAGGGAGGTCGACTACGACGAGGTGGTCAAGGGCTACGAGGTCTCGGAGGGCGAGTACGTCGTGCTGACCAAGGAGGAGGTCGCGGCCGCCGACCCGAGCCGCGGCAAGGTCGTCGAGCTCGAGGACTTCGTCGCCGCGGCCGAGATCGACCCCGTCCTCTACGACCGCGCCTACTACGTCGGCGCCCAGAAGGACGGCGAGGCCGCCTACCGACTGCTGCACGCCGCCCTCGAGAGGACCGAGCGGGTGGGCATTGGCCGGTTCGTCTTCCACAACAAGGAGCAGCTCGTGGCGCTGCGGACGTTCGGCGACGTGCTGGCGCTGCACACGATGCGCTTCCACGACGAGGTCGTGGCGGGCGAGGACGTCGAGCTGCCGAGCCCGCAGAAGAAGCCGTCGAAGCGCGAGGTCGGCATGGCCGGCACGCTCGTGTCGTCGCTCGAGGCGAAGTTCAAGCCGGACAGGTACGAGGACACGTACCGGGCGAGCGCCGAGAAGCTGATCGCGAAGAAGGCCAGGGGCGAGGAGATCGAGCTTCCCGACGACCACCCCGACGACCTCCACCCCGACATGCTGATGGCCGCCCTCGAGGCCAGCCTCGGAAAGAAGAAGGCGGCCTGACGTGGCGCGGTCGATCTGGACCGGCTCGCTCAGCTTCGGGCTCGTGAACGTGCCCGTGTCCCTCGTGAGCGCGGTTCGCGACCAGGGCGTGCACTTCCGCCAGCTCCACGAGAAGGACGGCGCGCCGATCGACACGCGCCGCTTCTGCTCGGAGGAGGACGTCGAGGTGCCGTGGGAGGAGATCGTCTCCGGCTACGAGGTGAAGAAGGGCAGGTGGGTGACGCTCACCGACGAGGAGCTGGCGGCGGCCGAGCCGCGCAAGACGAAGACGATCGACATCGAGGAGTTCGTCGACCTCGCCGAGGTCGACCCGATCTACTTCGACCACCCGTACTTCCTCGTGCCGCCCGACAGCGAGGGCGCCGCGCGCGCCTACCGCCTGTTGACGGAGGTCATGGAGCAGACCGAGAAGGTCGCGCTCGGCCGCTTCGTGATGCGTACGAAGGAGTACCTGGTGGCCGTGCGCGGGCTGGACGGCGCGCTCGCGCTTACCACGATGCTGTTCCACGACGAGGTGCGGCCCACGAAGGGCATCGGCCCGGGTCGCGCCAAGTCGACCGCGCCGGCGAAGAAGGAGGTCGACGCGGCGATCGGCGTGATCGACGCGATGACCCGGAGCTTCGACGCGACGCGCTACGAGGACCGGCACCGCAAGCGCCTCCAGAAGATCGTCCGCGACAAGAAGAAGGGGCGCAAGATCAAGCTGCCGGAGCCGCAGGACGCGCCCGACGCGGCGCCCGACCTGATGGCCGCGCTCGAGGAGAGCCTGGAGCGGGCCAAGAAGCGCGGGCGCGGCGGGCGCTCGCGCGCGAAGGCGGCGGCCTCCTAGTTCACGCGCGCCGGGACCCGGGTACTTCCAACCGGTACCCCGACGCAAGGAGGAGAGATGTCCACCGGAGCGATTGTCGCGATCGCAGTGGGCGCGGTTGCCCTGATCGCGCTGTTCGCCCTGCTGAGCATGATGATGCGCAGGCGGCGGCTCGAGGGACGCCGAGAGCAGGCGACGGAGCTGCGCCAGGAGGCGCAATCCCGTGAGCTACGGGCGGAGCGCGAGCGCGCGACGGCCGACGAGCAGCAGGCGCGTGCGAAGCAGGCGCAGGCCGAGGCCGAGCAGAAGGCCGCGGTCGCGCGGCGCGAGAGCGCCGCGGCGGAGGAGCGGGCGCAGGTCGCCGACCGTGAGCGGAGGTTCGCTCGCGAGCGGCACAGCGAGGCGCAGTCGATCGACCCGGACGTCGACGACGACCCGAGCGACGGCGACGCCCGCGACGACGACCGTGCGGACCAGAGCCGCAACGGAACCGACTCGCGCGAGCGGGTCGAGGGCGGCGGCCGGATCCGCTGACCAGCACCGAAGCGAGCGGGGGCGAGGGTAGCGCCCCCGGCTTCGCCCGCTAGTCCCCCGCCGGCTCCACCGGCAGGCCCGCCTTCCGCCACGCCTGGAAGCCGCCCTCGAGGTCGGTCGCGTGCGACAGTCCGAGGTCCTGGAGCGTGGCCGCGACGAGGCTTGACTGGTAGCCCTCGTTGCACATCACGATGAGCTGCCGGTCCGGGTCCGAGACGACCGGGTCGCGCCAGTCGGACGCCGGATCGGCGCGCCACTCCAGCACGTTGCGCGGCACGTAGTGCGCGCCCGGGACGACTCCGTCGCGGGCCCGCTGCGACTCGGCGCGGATGTCGACGATGACCGCGCCGCGCGCGACCGCGTCGTTCGCCTCGGCCGGGTCGACGCGCCGCAGGCGCCGGCGCGCCGCGGCGAGGAGCTCTTCGATCGACCTGGGCGACATGGTGCGCGTCATTGTCGCGCCCCGCCGCGATAGCGTGCCTTGCGATGGCGACCGCGACGACCGGCAGCGCCGAGGCGACGCGCACGCGCGCGACGCTCAGCGCGCGGCCGCGTGCGCTCAGGCTGGCGGCGGCCGAGCCGGAGCGCGTGGCCGACGGGGTCTGGCTGATTCGCGGCGGCTTCGCGCGGAGCATGAACGTCTACCTCGTCGAGGACGGCGACGGCGTCGTTGCCTTCGACACGGGCGAGAAGGGGATGGCCGTGCCGGTCGCGCAGGCGGCCGAGCGCCTCGGAGGGATCAGGCGGATCGTGCTCGGGCACGCCGACACCGACCACCGCGGCTCGGCGCCCGCCCTGAGCGCGCTTGCGCCGGTGGAGTGCCACCCCGATGCGGTCCCCTACGCCCAGGGCCGCGGCGGCCGCGAGTACTGGCGGACGCAGGATCTTCCGTGGCTGGTCCGCAAGGGCCACCGGCTGCTGCACGATCACGTGTGGGACGGCGGCCCGGTGCGGATCGGAGGCACGGTGAGCGAGGGCGACGAGGTGGCGGGCTTCGAGGTCGTCGACCTGCCCGGCCACGCGCCCGGCCAGATCGGTCTCTGGCGTGAGTCGGACCGGGTCGCGATCGTGAGCGACTGCTTCTACCTGACCGACATGTACGGCCGGCAGGTGCCGGCCCAGGTGCCGGAGCCCGCGTACAACTTCGACACCGCGCAGGCGCGCGCGAGCATCGCCAAGCTCGCGGCGCTGGATCCCGCCGTCTGCCTGCCCGGTCACTTCGGCCCGCTCGACGGGCCGGACGTGCGCGAGCAGCTCGAGCGCGCGGCGCGCGCGTAGCCGGCGCTCGAGGCGGCGAGGCCCGCCGTCTGACGGCTCGCGTCAGTCGGGCAGCTCGCCCGTTCGCGCGATCTCGCCGTAGAGCCGCGCGCTGCCGCGCTCGCGGCGCGCGAGCGTCCGCGGGTCGAACCCGTACAGGCCGAAGTGCTGGTCGAAGCCGAGGTTCCACTCGAAGTTGTCGGTTAGCGACCACTCGAAGAACCCGCGAACGTCGGCCTCCTTCGCGCGCATGGCGGCCCGCATCGCCCGCAGGTGGCTCGTCAGGTACGCGCGCCGCTGCGCGTCGTTCGACGTTCCGATCCCGTTCTCGGTCGCCACGACCGGCAGCCGGTAGGAGCCGGCCTCGGCGAGCACCCTGCGGAAGCCCTGCGGGTAGATCTCCGACCCGTGGTCGCCGCTGCAGGTCGTCGGGCACTCGGGCGCCCCGGGATCGGCCGGTGAGCGGTACGTGGTGGACGGCAGGAAGTCGAGGATCGGGATCGACTGCGATATCGACTGCTGCAGTCCGCTGACGCGGCCGCGGAAGTAGTAGTTGACGCCGATGAAGTCGGCGCGGCCGGCCAGGTCCGGGTGGCGCTCCGAGGGCGCGACCTTCCCGTCGACGTTCGTGTCGCGGTAGCCCTTCACGACCCCGTCGAGGAAGAGGCGGTTGAAGATGTAGTCGGCGTGGCGCGTGCCCCTCACGTCCAGAGCGGACCCGGGATCGACCGGCGTGAACGCGACCATGTTCTGCACGACGCCGACGCGCGCGCCTGGGTCGTGCGCCTTCACGGCCCGGTACGCCACGGCGTTCGCGTCCATCAGGTTGAGCAGCACCGCCTTCGCGGCCGGGAAGTTGGTCGCGCCGGGCGGGAAGCCGGACGCCACCCCGGGCAGGTTCACGTACCCGTTCGCGGTGAGCACGACCGGCTCGTTGATCGTCATCCAGTCGTCCACCAGGTCGCCGAGCTTCAAGGACACGTAGTCCGCGTACTTCCCGAACTCGCTGACCGTCCCTCGGTCGAGCCAGCCGCGGCCGAGGCCCTTCGGCGGCGGGGCCTCGGCGCCGCGCCCCGCGAATGCCCCGCGCATCGCGAGCGGATGGTGAACGAAGTGGGGCAGCGTGAAGTGGTTCAGCGTGACCCACGGTCTCATCCCGCGCGCGCGAATCCGCTTCAGGATCGCGCGGTAGCGCCGCAGCGCGTCCTGATCAGCGGCCTCGTCGAGCTGGCGTACGCCGTGCAGTCCCCGGGTCGAGCGGGGGAAGATGCGACTCCATTCGAGCGAGAGCCGGAACGCCTTCATGTGGAGGCGGTTCGCGGCCAGGTCGACGTCGTGCTTGTAGCGCTCGAAGAACCCGGGGCCGTTCTCCGGAAGGTCACCGCTCACCACGCCGCGCTCGATGTTCCGCGGGTCGTGCGCCCACGCCCACCAGTCGGAGCTCCGGTCGACCCAGTCGCCCTGGCCCATCTCGGACTGGAAGCCCGCGGTTGCGACGCCCCACTGGAAGTCCTTCGGGAAGTCGCGCGCCGCGGCGCTCGCGGGGAGGGCCAGGATGAGCGCGACGGTGACCAGTGCGGCTCGCACTACGAGTGAGGCTAACGTCAACGGGATGCCCAGGGTCTCGGTGCTCGACCTCTCGCCCGTGCCGGCCGGCCAGCCGGAGGCACAAGCGCTCCGCAACACGCTCGACCTGGCGCGCCACGCGGAGGCGCTCGGCTTCCACCGCTACTGGCTCGCCGAGCACCACGGCGGCGCGATGGTGGCGAGCTCCGCGCCCGAGGTCCTGATCGGCCACGTCGCGTCGGTCACCGAGCGGATCCGGGTCGGGTCGGGCGGGATGATGCTGCCGAACCACGCGCCGCTGAAGGTGGCTGAGCAGTTCAAGGTGCTCGAGGCGCTGCACCCGGGCCGGATCGACCTCGGGATCGGCCGCGCGCCCGGCACCGACCAGATGACGGCCCTCGCGCTGCGCCGCAGCCGCCAGGCGATGTTCGCGGACGACCTGCCCGACCAGCTCGGCGAGCTGCTCGCCGCCGCCGGCGCCCGTCCGTGGCCCGACGACCACCCGTTCCGGCACGTGCGCGCGGCGCCGTACGAGACGCCGCTGCCGCCGATCTACCTGCTCGGGTCGAGCGAGTACTCGGCGATAGTCGCGGCGCAGAACGGCTTCGGGTTCGGCTTCGCCACCCACATCGCCCCGTCCCTGGCGGTCGACGTGCTGCGCCTCTACCGCGAGCGCTTCCGGCCCTCCCCGGAGTTCCCCGAGCCATACGCGATCCTCGCCCACGCCGCGCTCCTGGCGGACGACGACGAGACGGCCCGCCGGCTGTCGGCGCCGGCCCGCGTCGCGTTCCGGCGGCTGCGGGCGGGGCGGCCGGGACCGATCCCGACAATCGAGGAGGCGCTCCGGGAGGGCGGCGAGCCGTCAGGCAACGGCGCCGGCGAACGGGTCGTCGTCGGCGCCCCCGAGACCGTGCGCGACCGCCTCGATCAGCTCGTCGACGCGAGTCGCGCCGACGAGCTGATGGTCCTCACGACCACCCACGGCCACGAGGAGCGCAGGCGCTCCTACGAGCTCCTGGCCGAGGCGTACCTGCTGGGCGCTACTTGATCGCCTCGCAGCGGCTCTTCGCCGCCTCCTTCTGATCCTTCGCGCTGTCGGGGATCTGGTTCACGGCGTCGAGGCACTGCTTCTTCACCGCGTTCTTGACCTTGTCGGTCTGACCCGACTTGGCGGCGTCGCACGCCTCCTCGGCGGTCTTGCGCGCGTCCTTGTCGTTGATCGACTTCGCCTGCTCGAGGCACTGCTTGACCGCGTCCTTGACCGATGCCGGCGCGTTGCCGCCGCCACCGCCACCGCCACCGCCGCCACCGCTCGTGTCCGTGCTGTTGTCGTCGCCGCAGCCGGCGGCGAGCGCCGCGGCCGCGAGCAAGCACGCGAACAGCCCGTTCCTCCACTGCCTCATCCGGTCCTCCCCTTCCTAGGGTGCTTTGAGTGTCACGTTGCGCTTGTTGAACTTCGGTGTGCCGCCACGGCCGTCGACGGCCCTCGCCGTGGCCTTCGCCGTCATCTTCCCGGCCGCCCGGAGCTGCTCCAGCGCAGCGTCCGAGAGCTTGACCTTGACCGTCTTGGTGCTGCCTGCATCGATCGTGAACGGCGCCTTGCCCAGGCCCACCGTGGTGCGCTTGCCGTTGCGGACGACGGTCCGCGTCAGCCGCAGCCGCCCGCTGCACTGGCCGAGGACGGACGCCGGGCCCGGGCACGCGAGCTTCAGGCTCGCGATTCCGGCGCCGCTCACCGTGGTGCTGCCGGTCCGGATCGCCACGCCCGGGAACGGGAGTGGCTTGGTCCTGAACGTCC
The DNA here is from genome assembly GCA_035275105.1 of Thermoleophilaceae bacterium. Lineage (GTDB taxonomy): Bacteria > Actinomycetota > Thermoleophilia > Solirubrobacterales > Thermoleophilaceae > AC-37. The sequence goes on along the minus strand of DATENL010000377.1, from coordinate 1,074 downwards.
GGTCGAACCCCAGGACGACGCCGTCGGGGTTCGTGACGACCAGCCGGTAGTGGTAGCGGGTGTTCGGCGAGAGCTTGCGGAGCGTGGCCAGGGCGGCGACGGTGGCGCTCCCGGCGCCCGCGCTGGCGCCGGCGGTCTGGGATCCGTAGGCGGCCGTCTTCCCGAACCGGAAGACGTAGGTCGTCGCAAGCCCGCCGGGGTTGACGAAGCCCGTGACGCTCGCCTCGTGGGGGCGGATCGAGTTCGCCCCGAGGGTGACCGCGGACGGGAGCGAGCGCTCGACGGCGCCGATGTCGCACGCGGGGCCCCGCGGACGGGGAACCCCGCGCTGGTCCGTCTCGGCGCACGGGGCCCCGGTTCCGGCGGCGTCGATCGCCGGGCTCACAGGGCCGGGAGGCATCGTGGGCGTCGGGCCGCCGTGGTCCTTCAGCTCGCCGAGCAGCGGGTCTCCGTGCACGGTCGCCGCGCACGTGCCGTCGTCGGGGAACGAGAGGTTGTGGCCGCCGTCGGTCTGGGTGCCGCCGCACTGATTGCCGCTGTTGCTCGCCACGATGGTGTTCTGGAGCACGGTCGGGTTCGCCGCGCCGGAGTGCTCCACGCCGCCCGTCGGCCCGGCCGAGGTCCCGGCGCCCTGGAAGTTGCCCGTGACCGTGAGGTGGGTGAGCGTCACCGATCCCGCGAAGATGCCGACCTCCACGCCGCCGCCGCTGCCGCCGTCCCCGGCGGTGGTGGCGGGGGTGTTCGTGCCCGTGCCCGTGCCCGTGGCGCCGGCGTTGCCCGAGCCGGACGCCCCGTTGCCCGCGATCGTCGAGTTCTCGAACTTCTGCGCGGGGCCGCCCAGGAACACCCCGCCGCCGTCGCCGCCGTCGCGCCCGTTCCCGGCGGACGTGTCGCCCCCTCCCTCGCCACCCGTTCCGCCGGCCCCGCCGCTGCCGCCGAAGCCCGAGAAGTTGCGGACCACGGCCGTTCGGGCGATCGAGTTGCTCGCGGCGAGGCTCTGGAGGCCGCCGCCGACGCCGGCCGCGCCTCCGCTGCCGCCCTCGGTGTCGCCCGCGGAGTTGCCGTCCCCCTTCG
>DATENL010000376.1:0-3950 GCA_035275105.1 Thermoleophilaceae bacterium | reverse complement strand
CTCCACGACCTCCGGCTCGCGCGGCCGAGCCGGCTTGCCGGCCGCGGCCTTCGCGCGCCGTCGCGTCGCGATCCGCTCCAGCGCGCCCGCGTGGTGCTCGGGCTCGACGTCGCCGCCGAGGCGCGTGTCCGCGTAGGCGGGAATCACGCCGCCGTGGTCCTCCAGCACCAGCTGGCGGCGCCGCTTCCACGCAGGCTCGCGCTCCTTCCAGTGCGTCAGCACCGGCGCGGCGATGAAGATCGACGAGTACGTGCCCGACGCGACGCCGACGAGCAGCGCGAAGCCGAAGTCCTTCAGGGTCTCGCCGCCGAACAGCATCAGCGCCGCGATCGGCATCAGCGTCGAGAAGCTCGTGGCCAGCGACCGCGTCAGGACCTCGGACATCGAGCGGTTGACGATCTGCGAGAACGTGGCCCGCGGCATGCGCGGGACGTTCTCTCGTATTCGGTCGAACACGATGATCGTGTCGTAGAGCGAGAAGCCCAGGATGGTGAGCAACGCCGCGACGGTCGGCGTGTTCACCTCCCGCTCCGTCAGCGCGTACACGCCCGCGGTGATCAGCAGGTCGTGCGCCAGGGCTATCAGCACGGGGACCGCGAACTTGAACTCGAAGCGCAGCCCGATGTAGATCGAGATCAGGATCAGCGACGCGATGACCGCCAGGACGGCCGTCTTCGCGATCTGCTGCCCGAACGTCGGCCCGATCGACTCGCTCGTGAAGTCGTGGACGCCGTAGCGCTTCTCGAGCGCCTGCTGGACCCGGTTGACCTGCGCCGGCTCGAGCTGGTGGACGCGGATCTGGACCACGTTGGGCCCGAGGTCGGGCTCCTTGAGCGTCTGGATCTTCGCGTCGGCGTAGCCGAGCGGCTGGAGCGTCTCGCGCACCTGCGAGACGGTCGCCGGACGGTCGAGCGGCGTCTTGATCCGCGTGCCCGACTCGAAGTCGATGCCGAAGTTGATCCCGAGCGCGGCGATCCCGATCGCGCCCGCCGCGATGATCACGCCGGACATCGAGAAGAACCAGTTCGACAGCCCGCTGAAGTCGATCCGCCAGTGCCGCTCGCGCCCGCCGATGCCGATCGCCGCGCGCGAGCGCAGGATCCGCGACCGGCTCATCGAGCCGAGGATCGCGGAGGTGGCCAGCACCGCCGTGAACAGCGAGACCAGGGTGCCGATGCCGAGCGTGAACGCGAAGCCCTTGACGCCCGCCGTGGCGAGCGTGAACAGGATGAACGCGACGCCGATCGTCACGACGTTCGCGTCGATGATCGTGCGGATGCCCTTCTGGTAGCCGCTGGCGATCGCGGCCGGGATCGATCTTCCCTGCCGCGCCTCCTCCTTGATGCGCTCGAAGATGACGATGTTCGCGTCGGCGGCCACCCCCAGCGTCAGGACCAGGCCCGCGATGCCCGGCAGCGTCATCGTGATCGGGATCAGCTTGACGAGCGCGAACAGCAGGATCGCGTAGGCGATCAGCGCCGCGCCGGCGATCACGCCCAGGATCCGGTACAGGATCAGGAGGAAGATCAGCGTCAGGATCAGCCCGGCCGCGCCCGCCACGAGGCCCTGGTCGAGCGCCTGCTTACCGAGCGTGGCCGAGACCTGCGTCTTCGAGATCAGCTTGAGCGAGATCGGCAGGGCGCCGATCCGCAGGTTCTCCGCGAGGTCCTGGGTCTCCTGGATCGAGCCGATGCCGTTGATCTGCGCGCCGGTGTCACCCGGGATGCCCTCCGGGTTGTCGATGAAGCTGATCGTCGCCAGCGACACCACCTGGTTGTCGAGCGAGATCGCGAAGCGCTGCTCCTTGTTCTGGTTCGGCACGCCGGGGGCGAGCAGGTTCTGCCCGCGCTGCGCCTCGCGCTTGGTCGCGCGCGCGAACGCCTTGCGCCCGGCGTCCGTGAACTGGAACGTGACGATCGGCTCGCTGGTCTGCGGGTCCTGCGACTGCTTCGGGTCGCGGATGTCCGAGCCGGACAGCTCGGAGTCGTCCTCGAGGACGTAGTAGACCGGCGTGAAGTTCTTGGGCGCCTTCTCGGGCTCCTCCTGCTTGATGACGACGATCCCGCGCGGGACCTTGACGACGATGCTGCCCGCGGGCGGGCCGCGCCCCTCGAGCGACTTGAGCGTCTCCGGGCACGCCGTGCCCTTGGCGGGCTTGGCCTCCGCCGCGCCGGGCGTCTGCCGCTTCGCCGCCGCGGTCTGCTCGAAGTCGGTGGCGATCTCCGCGCAGTTGCCGTAGTAGGCGCTCGCGTCGTTGGCCTGCGTGCTCCCGCCCTCGCCCGCCTTCACCTCGCCGGGGCGGATCAGCTCCCGCTTGTTGCCCTTCGCCTCCGGTCCGAAGAGGTAGTACTTGTCGCCGGCCGTGTCGTTCTTGCCGTCGTAGTACTCGCGGATCGCGGCCTGGTTGCCCTTGAAGCGCTGCTTGATCGCCTCTGAGGCGCCGTCGGGCGGGACGTCGTCCGCCTCGGCCTTCGGCTTCTGCTTCGAGGCGAGCTCCACGGACTGGAACAGCGGCAGCGTCCCGGCCGACCCGCTGTTGGCGATCTGGAGCCCCTGCTGCGGGTTCGTCTGCTCGAGCTCGCCCAGCGTCGTGACCTTGCCGTTCAGGTCGATGAAGAGGTTCGGCTCCCAGTCGTAGAACTGGAGCTGCGCGGTGGTGCCCACCTGCTGCTCGGCGCGCGCCGCGTTCTTGACCGCCGGCAGGCCGATCGAGATCTCGTCGGCGCCCGCGCGCTGGATCTCGGGCTCCGAGACGCCCAGTGCGTCGGTGCGCTTGCGGATCGTGTTGATGGCGTCGTCGATCGCCTGCGGCGTGACCTTGGGGACCTTCGGCGTCGGCCGGCCCTGGTAGACGAGCTCGACACCGCCCTTGAGGTCGAGTCCGAGCCGGGTGGGCTTCGAGAGCGGCGAGCCGGGGACGATCACGAGCAGCGCGAGCGCCAGCAGCAGCACCACGAGGCCGAGGATGATCCGATTGCGGCGCGGGTCGGTCACGATCCGGTGTTCGGGGTGAGGACCAGCAGGAGGCCCCCGTCGTCGTCGTAGGCGGGGAAGATGTCGGCCTTCGCGGGCTCCGGCCGGTCACCCTCAGCGTGCACGGTCACGGGCTTGTCGAGGACGCGCACGCCCCACTCGAGCGCGGTGCCGATGTGGTCGTCGCCGTTCTGGAACTCGAGCCCGAGCAGGTCGCGCACCGGCCGCCCGATCGCGTCCGTGTCACCGAGGCCGGTCAGCTCGCGCACGCCCCGCCCGCAGCTGATCACCCGCGCTTCCTGGTCGCATACGACGAACGCGGCGTTGGGCGCCGGGTAGTAGTCGTCGAGCAACTCGAACAGGAACGGGAAGCCGCAGTTGCGGCAGCCCTTGGCCTCGCGGCGGAAGCCCGCGGTGCGATCGGTTGCGGTCGAGCGGTTGCCGCAGTTGGGGCAGATGAACAGATGAGCCATCCCGCGACGAAAAGTAGCCGCTTCCGCTCAACGGGTTCTTTAGAAAAGCCGCGCGTCCTCGGGCGGCGGCGCCAGCCCGAGATGGGCGAACGCGCGCGGCGTCGCCACCCGGCCGCGCGGCGTACGGGCGATCAAGCCGCGCTGGAGGAGATAGGGCTCGTAGACGTCCTCGATCGTGTCCGGCTCCTCCCCAACCGCCACCGCCAGCGTCGACAGCCCCACCGGCCCGCCGCCGAACTTGTCGCAGATGGCGGCGAGGATCTCGCGATCGAGCCGATCGAGGCCCTCGGCGTCGACCTCGAGCAGGTCCAGCGCCCGGCTCGCGATGCGGGCGGTGATCGTGCCCTCCCCGTGGACCTCCGCGTAGTCGCGCACGCGCTTGAGCAGCCGATTGGCCACCCGCGGCGTTCCGCGCGCGCGGGTCGCGATGGCCTTGGCGCCCGCCGGGTCGATGGCCACGCCAAGGATCGCGGCCGAACGGATGACGATCTCGGCCAGGTCCTC
>DATENL010000375.1:0-17612 GCA_035275105.1 Thermoleophilaceae bacterium | reverse complement strand
CTGGCGCCGATCGGGCCGCGGGGCGTGCTCCAGTGGACCACGCGGCTGCTGCGCGCGCGCACCGGCTACCTCGTGCCCGAGAGCGAGAGCGCGGCGAACGGGACGCTCGGCGACCCGCTGCTGGCGCCGTCGGTGGCGCTGCGGCTCCTGTTCGGGCGGGCCGTGGTCGGCCCGGACCGGGTGGCGCTCGCGCTCGAGCTCTTCGAGCGCGTCGGCCTGCGCTAGCCCGCCGGCGTCCGGACCCCGCTGACCAGCCCGCCCACGAGGTTTCGCAGCGCCGGTAGCGGCCGGCGCCGGTTGATCCTCAGGTAGATCAGGGAGGTCCAGATCAGGACCCAGACGAGGCCCGGCTTCTCGCGCAGCTCCCAGGCCCCGCCGCGGAGCATCAGGATCGTGTTCCGGATGTGGAAGTGGAAGCGGTGGTCGTCGTCGACCGCGGTGTGCTGGGTCGGCGTGTCGTGCAGGACCACGCTGCGCGGAACGTAGTAGCCCGGCGAGTCGCGCAGGATCCGCGCCGTGTACTCGATGTCGTCGGCCTGGTAGAAGAACTGCCGAAGCGGCATGCCGTAGCGGTCCACCGCCTCGCTCGAGATCATCACCGACACCCACGAGGCGGCGCGGATCGGGTACAGCCGCCGGCTGACCGCCTCCACGAGCTGCTGGCCGCTGTCGGGGCGGATCACCGGGCGGTTCATCACGTGCGGCGTCCCGTCGCTCCACTCCACGCGGCTGCAGAGCACGGTCGGCCGCAGCTCGCCGTCGAGGCGGTCGAGCACAGCCACGAGCTCCTCGAGCGCGTCGGGCCTGGCGATGCTGTCGTCGTCCAGGAGCCACAGCCAGTCGGCCCCGGTGCGCCGGCCGGCGGCGATCGCCTCGTAGAAGCCGCCGGTCGCCCCCTGGTTCTCCGGCAGCGCGACGACCGCGACGTCGGGGAACTCGGAGGCGAGCACCTCGAGCGTGCCGTCCTCCGACGCGTTGTCGACGACGATCAGCTCGTCGACCGGTCGCGTCTGTGCCTGGGCGGCCCGCACGGACTCGCGGAGGAGCCCGACCCTGTTGCGGGTCAGGATCGTCGCCGCGACGCGGACGTCCGCCACTACGCGGTCGCGGCGCCGCTCGCCGTGTGGGCTGCCTCGTAGGCCTCGACGATCAGCTCGCCCGCCACGCGCCGGTCGGGATCGGTCGCCCAGCAGATCTCGGTCGCGCCCCAGCGCCGGCGCACCTCGTCCATGTCGGGGTTCAGCGCGTCCCAGCCCCACTTCGAGCGCCAGTAGGCGTGGTGGTGGCGCAGCCGCGCGCACTGCTCCGCTGTGTACTGGCCCTGGAGGTCGACGTTGCGGCGCAGCTCGAGCCGCGAGCGGACGCCGCCGGGCAGGCGCCCCGCCGAGCGCCTGAGCGCCGCGGACTTGAGGTCGCGGAACCGTGCCCGCGGGCGGTCGGGGGCGCGCGCGCCGAAGTGGTGGATGGCGCGCACCTCGGGGGTGTAGAACGCCTTGCGGCCGAGCGTCCTGATCGCGATGCACAGGTCGACGTCGTCGAACCAGACCGGCGAGTAGTTCTCGTCGTAGCCGCCGACCGCCAGCGCGTCGTCGCGCCGGTACATCATGCAGCAGCCGATCCCCGAGTCGACCTCGGCAACCCGCCGCTCGGCCTCGCCGGACTCGCCCTCGCGCGGGCGCTCGCGCACGCGGTTCAGGAACCGCCGGCTGCCGACCGGCTCCGAGGGAAACAGCGGCCGCTCGTGCCATCCGGCCGGGCTCACGACGTTCACGCCGCAGCACTGGAGGTGGCCCGAGTCGAACACGACCTTGGCGGTCACGACCCCGACCGAGTCGTCCACGGCCATCAGGTCGAGCATCCGCTCGACCCAGGCGTAGGTCTCCACCGTCACGTCGTCGTCGAGCTGCACCACGAACTCGCCCGTCGAGGCGTTCAGGGCCGTGTTCAGCGCGTCGATCGCGCCGCGCCCCTCGTTCGACAGCACCCGCATGCCGGGGATCCGGCCGGAGTCGGCCCAGCCGCTCAGGACCTCGACGCTGTCGTCGGTCGAGGCATCGTCGACCACGACCAGCTCGAGGTTCTCGTAGGTCGTGTTCTCCGCCAGCCGCTCGAGCACGCGGTTCATCAGGTGGGCGCGGTTGTGCACCGGCATGATCAGGGAGACGCGCGGGGAAGCGTTCATGCGGACCTAGAATCTACGCGCGAATGAACTTGCTCGAGCAAGTGAAGGCCGACACCACCGCCGCGCTCAAGGCCGGCGACCGCGAGCGCGTGGGCGCGCTGCGGCTGATCGTGTCCGAGCTCCAGAAGGCTCACAAGGACGCCTCCGGCGGCGAGGCGGACGAGGTCGCGGTGCTCCAGCGCGAGCGCAAGCGGCGGCTCGAGTCGGCGGCCGCGTACCGCGACGGCGGCCGCGAGGACCTCGCCACGGGCGAGGAGCGCGAGGCCGAGCTGATCGAGTCGTACCTGCCCGAGCAGATGTCCGACGACGAGCTCCACGCGATCGTCGGCGACGCGGTGGCCGAGACCGGCGCGACGTCGCCGAAGGAGATGGGGAAGGTCATGTCGGTCGTGATGGCGCGCGTGCAGGGGCGCGCCGACGGCAAGCGCGTCAGCGCGCTGGTGCGCGAGAAGCTCACGCCGTAATCGCGGCTAGGCACCGACGGCTCCCCCGGCGCGCCGGCCCTCGAAGGCCGCCGCGATCCGCTCGCCGGCCGCGCGCCGCTCGGGGTCGGTCGCCCAGCAGATCTCGGTGCCGCCGAAGCGCGACTCGACCTCGGCCATGTCCGGGTTGCGCGCGTCCCAGCCCCACTTCTCGCGCCAGTAGCGGTGGTGGTGGCGGAGCAGGCGGCACTGTGCCCGCGTGAAGTTGCCCTCGAGGTCCACGCCCAGCCGCGCCTCGACCGCGCGCGTGACCACGTGCGGCGCGCGCCGGTGCAGGCGGCGCCGGATGCCCCGCGCGACGTTGCGCGGGGCGTACCGCGACCCCGGCGCGGGCGGCGTCTGGCGGGCGCCGAAGTGATGCACCACCCGCACCTCCGGCGTGTAGAAGACCTTGCGCCCGAGCTCGCGGATCTTCAGGCACAGGTCCACGTCGTCGAACCACACGGGGGCCCATTCGCGGTCGTATCCGCCCACCCGGAGGGCGTCGTCGCGCCGGTACATCATGCAGCAGCCGATCCCCGAGTCCACCTCGGCGACACGGTCCTCGACGTCCCCGCCCTCGCCCTCCCGGCGCCGTTCGACGGTTCGGTTGAGCCACCGGCGCCTGCCGATCGGCTCCGCCGGCAGCGTGCCGCGCTCGTGCCAGCCCCAGGGGCTCACGACGTTCACGCCGCAGCAGTGCAGGTAGCCCGAGTCGAGCACGACCTTGGCCGTGACCACGCCCACCGCGTCGTCGAAGGTCATCAGCTCGACCATCCGCTCGACCCAGCCCCGGGTCTCCAGCGTCACGTCGTCGTCGAGCTGCACGCACAGCTCGCCGGTCGCCGCGCCGAGGGCGGTGTTGAGCGAGGCGATCGCGCCCCGCTCCGTGCCCTCGATCACGCGCATGCCGGGAATCCGGCCCTCCGCGGCCCAGCGGTGCAGGATCGCCCGGCTGCCGTCGGTCGAGCCGTCGTCGACGGCCACGAGCTCGACGTCGTCGTAGGTCGTCGTGTCGGCCAGGCTCCCGAGCACGCGGTCGAGCAGGTGCGCGCGGTCGTGCACCGGCATCAGGAGCGATACGCGCGGAAGGGCGGCCACGTGAGCGCGCAAGGACTATACGATCGGCCGGGTGCGCGTCCTCCACGTTGGCTGGGGCTTTTGGCCGTGGCGGATCGGTGGGCTGATCCACTACGCGGACGACCTGATGGCGGCTCAGGTCGCGCGCGGCGACGAGGTGGCGTACTTCTTTGCCGGGCGCCACTACGCGAGGCCGAGGCGAAGCCGCGTCAAGCGCTGGCGCAACCGCGGTGTGGCGATGTACGAGCTCGTGAACGGCCCGATCGTGTCTGGGCTCGAGCTGGGCACGCGGCGGCCAGCGCTCGACGTCGACGAGCCGCGCAGCGAGGAGGCCTTCCGGTCGGTGCTTCGCTCGTTCCGCCCCGACGTCGTGCACTTCCAGGAGCTCCTCTGCCTGCCTTCGTCGCTGATCGACGTGGCTGCCGACGCCGGCGTGCCGACCGTGATGACGCTCCAGGACTACGGGCCCCTGTGCACGACACTGCGGCTGTTCGACGCCGACGGGCAGATCTGCACGCGGCTCCGCGTGGGGGAGGACTGCGCCGTCCGGAACGCCCGCGCGCCCGCGTCGCGCCGGCCGTTCGTCGAGGACACGCTGAGGCACGACATCCCGATCTGGCGCCACCGCCTGCGCGGCCATCGCTGGCCGCGCCGGTTCGACCGGCTGACCGAGCGCGTGACGGACTGGAGCCTGCGCAAGGTCGACGCGGAGGAGCCGCTGCCCGGCGAGACGAGCCCCGCGGCGTTCCAGCGGCGGCGTGACGTGAACGTGGAGCGCCTGGGGCGCGTCGGCCGGCTCGTGGCGCAGTCGCCGCGGGTGGGCGAGATCTACCGCGCCCGCGGCGTCGCGCCCGAGCGCATGACCACCTTCCCGTTCACGCTCGCGCACATCGAGCGCCTGAGGCCGCGCTCGCTCGGGTCGCCGCCCGACACGCTGACCTTCACGACGCTCGGCGGCTGCGCCTCGCCGACCAAGGGCTCGAACGTGATCGTGGGCGCGCTACGCGAACTCAGGGAGACCGGGCTCGAGGGCCGCTTCCGGCTGCTCGTGTACGGCGGGATCCACGGCGACGTGCGCGCCGAGCTCGAGTCGTTCGAGGGCGTCGAGCTGCCCGAGATGTACCCGCCGGGCGAGCTCGACTCGATCCTCGACGCCGTCGACGTGGGGATCATGCCCTCGATCTGGGAGGAGGCCCTGGGATACACGGGGCTCGAGATGGTCGCCAAGGGGATCCCGCTGATCGCGAACCCGCTCGGCGGGATCGTGGAGTACGCGCGGGAGGGCGAGACCGCCTGGCACAACCACTCCTGCTCGGGCGAGGGGCTCGCCGAGGTGATGGCCACGCTGATCACCGAGCCCGAGCGTGTGGTCGACATGCACCGCAGCACGGTGGCCGCACGCGACCGCGTCGTTCCGGCGATGGACGACCACGTGCGCGCCATCTACGGCGCCTACCGGGCGGCTGGCGGCGCTTCGCCCGCCGCCGACCCCCTACCCTGATCCCCCGCAAATGGGGGATCGCTACGACACGCTGGTCGTCGGCGCGGGCTACGCGGGCTCCGTGATGGCCGAGCGGCTGGCCACGGAGGCCGGCCACCGCGTGCTGGTGATCGACCGCCGCAGCCACATCGCGGGCAACGCCTACGACTACCACGACGAGCACGGCGTGCTGTGCCACGCGTACGGCCCGCACATCTTCCACACGAACTCCGACAAGGTCGTGGCCTACCTGTCGCGCTTCACGGACTGGCGCCCGTACGAGCACCGCGTGCTCGCCCGCGTCGACGGGATGCTCGTGCCGATGCCGATCAACCGCACGACCGTCAACGAGCTCTACGGGCTCGAGCTCGCGACCGACGAGGACATGGAGCGCTTCCTGGCCGAGCGCGCCGAGGACGTCGACTACGTCCGCAACAGCGAGGACGTGGTGGTGGCCAAGGTGGGCCGCGAGCTATACGAGAAGTTCTTCCGCGGCTACACGCGCAAGCAGTGGCAGCGCGATCCGTCGGAGCTGGCCGCGTCGGTGTGCGCGCGGATCCCGATCCGCACCAACGTGGACGACCGCTACTTCACCGACAGCTTTCAGAAGATCCCGGCGGAGGGGTACACGAGGATGTTCGAGCGGATCCTCGACCACCCCCTGATCGAGGTCAGCCTCGAGACCGACTACTGGGAGGTGGCCGACGAGATCGACCACGGCCACCTGGTCTACACGGGGCCCGTCGACAGGTACTTCGACTTCCGCTTCGGCGCCCTGCCGTACCGCTCGCTCGAGTGGGAGCTGCGCAACGAGCCGACGCCCGACGGCGGCTATCTCCAGCCCGCCGGCTCGATCAACGAGCCGAGCGAGGACGTCCCCTACACCCGCATCACCGAGTTTCGCCAGATCAACGGCCAGGCGCCCCACGACTCGACCACGCTCGCCGTCGAGTTCCCGCGCGCCGAGGGCGACCCCTACTACCCGATCCCGAACGACGAGACGCGCGCGCTGTACAAGCGCTACGAGGCGCTGGCGGCGGAGCTGCCCGACGTCACGTTCGTGGGCCGCCTCGCGCGCTACCAGTACCTGAACATGGACCAGGTGGTGGGCCAGGCGCTGTCTACGGCGGAGAAGCTGCTGGCCGCGGCAGCGGCCCGGAGCGCTGGAGCAGCGTGAGCCCGGCCCGCGGGGTGCGGTCGGTGTGCAGGTGGATCTGTGCGAACTCCGGGTGCTCGTCGAGCACCCAGTTGACGAACGCGCGCTCGCCCGGCTGGTGCTCGTAGGAGTCGCCGATCCAGCGTTCGGGCGGGATCTGACGCTGGAGCGAGTCGGGCGTCCACCGGCGCGCCACCGTGCCCGTGTCGTGGATCGCGACGACGGCGCCCGGGGCGAGCATCCCCAGTAGGCGCTCGAACGTCCGCCGGTTGAGCTCGAGGTCGTGGGCTCCGTCGACGAACACCAGGTCCACCGGCCGGCCGTCCACGTCGTCGGGCGTCAGGTCCTGCTGCGCGCGACGACGGAAGACGAGGCGCGGCTCGTGGCCGAAGCGCCGCCGGGCGACCTCGTCGCAGATCGGGTCCACGTCGAACGCGTAGAGGCGCGCGTCGGCGTCCATCGCGCTCAGGAAGTTGTATGCGCTGACGCCGTGGTAGAAGCCGATCTCCACCACGGTCGCCGGCCGGATGACACGGACGAGGCCGTGCAGGAAGAGCGCCTCGTCGCGCTGCACGGGCCCTTCGGTGATCTCGTCGTAGAAGGCGATGTGCGCGATGTCGGGCGCGTCGCGCCGCAGCACCACCCAGCGCAGAGCCTCGACGAGCTCCCGCATCGTCCGGTTCTTGTAGAAGCGCCGCCGCTCCCGCAGGTTGACCCCGAGGCCCACGCGGAGATGTTCGCACCACGGTCAGCGCACCCGCAGCAGCGTGAGGTGCCCGGTCCCCTGCCAGCGGGTCGAGACCTGCCACGAGTCCCGCCGCGGCGACGGGCCGAGGTCGTATCGCAGCCGGTAAGCGACCGGCCGCGGCTCGTCCGCGTCCCACCAGGCGTAGTTGAGCTTGAGCAGCCACCGCTTCGCGAGGTTGCTCTTCGGGCCGATCGCGTCGTCGATCAGCTCGGCCGCCCGCCCGCGGTCCGAGAACTCGTCGACGATCGGGCAGTCGCAGAAGTAGGCGAGCGCGCCGATCTCGCCCGGACCGGCGACGGTCGCGCCGCGGACCCGCGCCCGCAGCTCGCTCCCGACCCGCGCGTACTCGCCCGGGGTCGCCCAGTTGGTCGAGACCAGCGGGTCGCCCCACGGCAGGCCGTGGGCGACGTCGACCGCCAGCCTCGCGACCACGAAGAGCAGCGCGAGGGTGGCGGCCGTCGCCCCGGGGCGCAACCGCCCGGCGACGGGGCCGGCGCGCTCGGCGAGCACGCCGGCGCCGATGACCAGGAACGTGGTGAGCGCCACGGTCGGCGGCACGTAGTACCAGTGGAACGGATCAAGGTTCAGGGCCGAGTAGACGGCGTAGTAGACGAGGCCGCCGACCCCGACGGCCGCGGGCACAACGAGCCGCGGGCTGGATCGCCAGCCGCGGGTGGCGATCCACCAGCCGAGCAGCACCGCCCCCAGCGCGGCGGGGGCGAACGTCACGATCGCCGCCGCGGGCCACGTCTCCGCGTACATCCCGGGGCCGGTCAGGTAGCTCCAGCCTCCCCAGCCGCTGCGCGTCGCGAGCTTGATCACGAGCGTGTCCGGGATCGCCGAGCCGAGCGCGATCCAGCTGAGCAGGAACCACGGCCCGCAGGTCAGGAGGGCCGCGCTCGCGATCCGCAACCAGCGCGCGCGGAGCGCCGGCGCCGCGGCGGCGATCAGGAGCGCGAACAGGATCATGTCGAGGCGCGCGAGCAGGGCCAGCCCCACGACGACCCCGAAGAGCGCCGGCCGCTCCTCGACCGCCGCGGCCATCATCACGATCAGCAGGGCCGCGATCAGCAGGACCTCGAGGCCGATCGACGACAGCAGGAACGGGTCGACGATCACGAGCGCCGTGCCCGCCACGGCCGACCAGAAGGGGAGCTCCAGCGCGCGGGCGATGCGGAGCCAGCCCCATGCCAGCACCATCGCGAGGCCCACCGACAGCACGGCGAGCGCGATCACCGGGTGGGCGTCGCCGCTCACGCGCGTGACCGCGGTGATCGCCCCGAGCAGGAGCACGTTGAGCGGTGAGGTCGCCGTGTTGGCGGTCTCCTGCGGAATCAGCCCCCAGTGGAGGTGGAGCGCGAGGTTCTTCGCGTAGGCGAGCGTGATGTAGCCGTCGTCCGTGATTCCGTCACGAACGGCGACGAGGATCGCGAGCATCGCCAGGCCCGCACCTGCGACCAGTGCGACGTCGCGTCCCCGCTGCCCCCGCATCGCGCGAGCGTATTCGGCCCCGGCGGCCAGTGCGCCAGCCCTAGAATCCGTTCATGCCGCGAACGCAGCTGGAGCTCCCCAACGAGGTCGCGAGCGAGCTCGCGGGCCCGAGCGACACGATCATGAAGACCCTCGAGGGCCACCTCGACTGCGACGTCTTCCTGCGCGGCAACGTGCTGACGCTCGACGGCGCCGAGGGCGAGGTCGCGATGGCCGAGACCGTGGTGCGCGAGCTGTCCGACCTCGTCCGCCAGGGGCACGAGATCGCGCCGGGCACGATCGACGCGATCGCCGACGCGCTCGACCACCACGAGAGCCCCAGCCGCATCCTCGAGGACGTCGTCTGGCGCCACCGCGGCAAGCGGGTCGCGCCGAAGACCGTGAACCAGAAGCGCTACGTGGACGCGATCCGGCAGCAGACCATCACGGTCGGGATCGGCCCGGCCGGCACCGGCAAGTCGTTCCTCGCCGTGGCGATGGCGGTCGCGGCGCTGTCGCGCCGCGAGGTCAACCGGATCGTGCTCACGCGCCCCGCGGTCGAGGCGGGCGAGCGGCTCGGCTTCCTGCCCGGCGACCTGATGGCGAAGGTAGACCCGTACCTGCGCCCGCTCTTCGACGCCCTCTACGACATGCTCGAGCCGGAGCGCGTGAACCAGTACCTGGAGCGCGGGGCGATCGAGATCGCCCCGCTGGCGTTCATGAGGGGCCGGACCCTGAATGACTCCTTCGTGATCCTCGACGAGGCGCAGAACACGTCGCCCGAGCAGATGAAGATGTTCCTCACGCGGCTCGGCTTCAACTCGAAGATGGTCGTGACCGGCGACGTGACGCAGATCGACCTCGACAGCGGTCAGCGATCGGGCCTCGTGGTGATCGGCGACATCCTCGGCACGGTCGACGGGATCGAGTTCGTGCGCTTCGGCGGTGAGGACGTGGTCCGCCACAAGCTCGTGCAGCGGATCGTTGCCGCCTACGACGATTACTCGTCGCGCGAGCAGCGGTCATAGCGGTCGAGATCGAGATCGAGGGCGACCCGGCGCTCGGCGCCGCCGCCGCCGCCGCGCTCGACGCCGCCGGAGTGGCGGACGGGCACCTCTCGATCAGGCTCGTCTCCGAGGACGAGATCCGCGGCCTCAACCGCGAGCACCGCGGCCGTGACGAGCCGACCGACGTGCTCTCGTTCCCGATCGACGGCGCGGGCCCCGCGGCCGGTCCGCGCGAGCTCGGCGACGTGATCGTCTGCCCGGAGCGCTCGCACGACGTCGTCGAGGTCGTCGTCCACGGGGTGCTCCACCTGTGCGGGATGGACCACGAGACCGACGGGGGCGAGATGCTCGCGCTCCAGGACCGCGTCATGGACCGGCTCGGGTCGTGACGCGCAGCGGGTTCGTCTCGCTCGCCGGGCGCCCGAACGTGGGGAAGTCGACCCTGCTGAACCACGTCGTGGGGGAGAAGGTCGCGATCGTCTCGAACCGCCCGCAGACCACCCGCCGCGCGATCCGCGGCGTCGCCACGCGCGACGACTGGCAGCTCGTGATGGTCGACCTGCCGGGCGTGCAGCGCCCTCGCGACCCGCTCACGGAGCGCATGCAGCGGCGGATGGAGCACGAGCTGGGCGAATCGGACGCCGCGCTGTTCGTGCTCGCCGGCGACCAGGGCGCCGGTCCCGGCGACCGCTTCATCGCCCGGGCGATCGCGGGCGCGGGCGTGCCGGTGGCGATCGCCGTCAACAAGATCGACGTGCTCAGCCGGGCGCAGACGCTCGACGCCCTCGAGGCCGCCGCCTCGCTCGAGCTCGACGGCGACGTGTTCCCCGTCAGCGCGCGCACGGGGGAGGGGGTGGGCGAGCTGGTCGAGGCGCTGGTCGCGCTGGTGCCCGAGGGCCCGCTGCTCTACCCGGCCGAGGAGCGCACCGACCTGCCGCTGCCGGTCCGGATCGCCGAGCTGATCCGCGAGCAGGTGCTCGCGCGGACCCGCGAGGAGCTCCCGCACGCGGTCGAGGTCGAGGTCGAGGAGGTCACGGAGCGCGACGACGGCCTGCTCGTGGTGGAGGCCCGGCTGTGGGCCGAGACCGAGTCGCAGAAGGGCATCCTGATCGGCGCGCGCGGCCAGATGGTGCGCGCCGTCGGATCGTCAGCGCGGCGCGAGATCGAGGCGCTCACCGGCCGCCGGGTGCACCTGGACCTGTCGGTGCGCGTGCGAAGGGGCTGGCGCGCGGACGACGCGCTACTGGACCGGCTGGGGATCGACTAGTCCGGCCCGTTGCCGCGCGCCCGGCACCCGGGTCAGCTCGAGGTGCCCGATCCCCCAGGCCGCCGACCAGACGGTCCACGACGACGGACCCGGCTTCGTCTCCGGTCCCCGGTAGTAGATGAGCTGGTACCCCGGTCGCCTCGGCTTCTCGTCGCGGTCGAGCCAGAGGTAGTTCACCGCGAGCGCCGCCCGCTTGAGGGGGTTGCCGTAGTCGAGGTCGCGCTCCACGAGCTCGACCACCTCGCCGCGATCCGAGAACTTGTCGAGTATCGGGCACTCGCAGAAGTACGCGAGCGTGCCGATCTCGCCGGGGCTGGTGACGCCCGCCCCGACCCGCCCGCGGAGCGCGAGCCCGACCCGGGCGTAGTCGCTGGCGCTGGCGTAGTTCCCGAAGATCACGGGCGAGCGCCACGGCACGCCCTGGGCGAGGTCCGCCACGAGGACGCCTATCGCGAGCGCGGCGAGCGCCGCGACGGGCACCACCGCCGCCGTCGACCACCGAGCCGGAGCGCCGCTCGGCTGCCGCAGCCAGGCCACGCCGACCACGACGGCGACCAGGGACAGTGCCGCGACCGGCGGGATGTAGTACCAGTGGTACGGCGGGACGCTCAGCACGCAGTAGACCGCGTAGTAGGCGACGGCTCCAGCGCCGAGCGCCACCACCGGGCCGAGCCGCGCCGCCCATGGCGCACGCGCGGCCCAGTCGCGTCCGGCGACGACCCGCGTGCCGAGCCAGGCGACCGTCGCGGCGAGCCCGAGCAGGGCCGGGGCGAACGCGAGCGAGACGTCCCACGGGCGCCCCCGCAGGTAGTCGATCGGCCCCGTCAGGTAGTCGAGCTCACCGAACCCGCCCACCTCGTCGACCTTGATGACCAGCGTGTCCGGGATCGCGGACCCGAGGAACAGCCAGCTCGCCAGGAACCAGGGTCCGGCCACCGCCGCCAGGACGAGGAGCGCGCGCGGCCACCGTCGGCGAATCGCCTCGGTGCCCAGGCCGACGATCACGACGAACACCAGGAGGTCGAGGCGCGTCAGGAGCATGAGGCCCGCGACCACGCCGAACGCAGCCGGCCGGCCCTCGAGGGCCATCGCGAGCAGCAGCACGAGGAGGGCCGGGACGAGGATCACCTCGAGCCCCACCGCCGACAGGAGGAAGGGATTGAGCAGCGCGAGCGCCACCCCGACGGCCGCCGTCCACCACGGGAGGTCAAGCGCTCGCATCACCCGCGTCCAGCCCCAGGCGGTGACCGTCCCCGCAACCACGAAGAGGACTCCCAGCGCGGCCACGGGGTGGATCCCGCCGCCGATCCGCGTGACGGCGCTCAGCGCGCCGAGCACCACGACCTCGAGCGGCGAGGTGGCCGTGTTCGCGGTCTCCTGCGGGATCAGTCCCCAGTGGAGGTGGAGTGCGAGGTTCTTCGCGTACGCGAGCGTGATGTACGCGTCGTCGGTGAGCGACTCCCGAACCAGGAGGAAGAGGAGGAGGCTCGCCAGCCCGGCCCCACCGACAAGCATCCTCTCGCCCCGCGAACCCCCCACTCGCGGCGCGATTCTAGGCGCGTGGGCACTGGTTCGCGCCGATTAGAAGACGCGCTGCTCCTCGAGCGACAGCGCGATCCCGTGGCCCTCCGGGTTGCGGCACGTCAGGCCCGTCTTGCGCGACGTGCACGAGTACGGGCCGAGCAGCCACGTGCTCCCGTACGGGATCGTGCGCGGGTCGGTGGCCGACAGGACCGTGTCGCCCGCGCAGATCGGCCTCCCGCGCCCGCTGCGGCGCAGCATGAAGGCCTGACCGAAGTCGCCGAACTCGCAGGTGCGCCCGCTGCGGCTGAAGCGCGTCGGGAACGCGGTGTCGCAGCGGAGGGTCGTCGGGCTCGTCGTGGCCGCGCAGCCGATCCGCTTCGAGGGCATCTCGAAGTAGAGGAGGTCGCCGACCTCGATGCGCTCGCCCTTCGCCTCCTCCGGCGGCGGCGGCTCGGTCTCGGTCGCCCCGGTGTCGGTCGCACCGGTGTCGGTCGGTACGACCTCCTCGGAGCCCGTCTCGGTGGTGGTGACCGTGGTCGTCTCGTCGCCGGATCCGCAGCCGGCCACGAGCGGAACGAGGATCAGCAGGAGCGCTAGGCGGCGCACGCGCGGATTTCTACAGCAGGAGCGTCCGGTAGCGGACGCTGCCGACGACGAACGTCGCGACCTCGGCCAGCTCGACCACGAGGTGGGCCGGCATCTCGCGGATCGCGCGCACCTGGTTGGCGCGCGGCGTGCCGTGCCGGTAGCGCTCGACGCGGAAGTAGGGGTAGAGCCCCGCGAGCGCCCACGGCCGCCGGCGGGCGAGCGCGAGCGCGGCGAGCGCGAGCACCGCGTGCATGTGCTCGTCCTTCCACCAGACCCGCATCGCGCACCAGTCCCGCAGCCGCGGGTTGCGCTTGACGACGTAGGCCAGGTGCTGCCACTTGTACTGGGAGCGGACCTTCTCGCGGAGCGACAGCCCGTCGATCGCGTGGTAGGCGAGCGCCCGCTCCTCGCCGGCGATCCGCGCGCCGGCGTCGCGCGCTCGCAGCGACAGGTCGATGTCCTCGCCCGTGATCGCGCGCTCGTCGAAGCCGCCGACCCGCTCGAGCAGCCCGCGCTCGTAGAGGATGTTGCAGGTCTGCGCCTCCCGGCTCGGCGGGTGGATGCGCAGCGTGCGCACGTGCGGGTTCGCGAACACGTGCTCCTCGAGCGGATCCGGAAGGGTCGCCCCCTGGACGATCGCGCCGGGGTTCGCGTCGGAGGCGGTCACGAGCCGCTCGAGCCACTCCGGGGTCGTGCGGCAGTCGTCGTCCACGAACACGATCAGCTCGCCGCGCGCCGCCCGCCAGCCCACGTTGCGCTGAATCGACGGCCGCGCCCGCGCCCCCTCGACGCGCGTGTGGCGCAGGCGGCCGGCTCGGCCGAGCTCGTGCCGATCGAACAGCATCTCGGCCACGTCCGCGGGATAGGTGTGCACCACCACCAGCTCCCACAGCGCGCCCGGCAGCGTCTGCAGGGCGAGCGAGTCGAGCAGCGCCGGCAGCCGGTCGGCGCGGCCGTGCGACGCGACGACGACGCTCACGCGCGGGTCGCTCACGAGTAGTCCAGCACCTTCCCGCGGTCGCGCAGCACCCTCACGTGGACCATCACCCAGCGGCGTAGCGCGCGGTGCTCGTCGCGGGCGGCTCCGCCGCGCAGCAGCGCGCCGGGCGCTCCGAGCAGCCAGCGGATGCCGGTGCCGGCGACGTAGATCGCGGCGAACGCGAGAGTGCGCGGCATGCCCAGCCGCCGCGCCATGAACCCGTACGTGCTGCGCTGCCAGACGGGGGCCAGCTCGACGCCCCACGCCTGCGTCGTCGACGCGCTGCTCTCGTGGTCAACGGCGGCCTCGGGCACGTAGCGGGTCGCCCAGCCGGCGCGCCGGAGCCGCCAGCCGAGGTCCAGGTCCTCGGCGTACATCCACTGGCGCTCGTCGAAGCCGCCGATCTCGTCCCACGCCGTCCGGCGCACCAGGAGGAACGCCGCGATCGCCCACGGGACGCGGCGGTTGCGCTCGGTGTCCCAGTAGCCGATCAGCTGCATCCGGTCGCCCAGCCGCCGGCTGAGACGCGCGGCGCCGCTGTGCAGCACCAGCGCGAACGGGATCGACGGGAACGCGTAGACGGAGTGCTGCGTGCTGCCGTCCGGCAGCACGAGCCGCGGCGCGATCGCGCCGGCGCCCCGGTCGCGCTCGCCGGCCGCGAGCATCGCGTCGAGCGCGCCGGGGTGCAGCGCGACGTCGGCGTTGGCCGGGGCGACCCACTCGCTCGCGGTCTGGCGCGCCACCAGGTTCACCGCGCGGCCGAAGCCGAGGTTCTCGTCGGACGCCACGAGCCTGACCCAGTCGAAGCGGTCGCGCACGAGGTCCGGCGAGCCGTCGGTCGACGCGTTGTCGACCACCCACACCTCCGCCGCGCCGCGCCGCGCCTCGGGCTCGAGCGAGCGCAGGCAGCGGTCCAGCAGGTCGCGCGTGTTCCACGACACGACCGCGACCGCGACCCTCGGCGTCTGCGCGTCGTGCGGCACCGCGGCGAGTCTATTCTCGCCCGGTGCCGACCCCGGAGGTGAGCGTCATCGTTCCCGTGCGCAACGGCGCGGACTCGCTTCCGCCGCTCCTCGAGAGCATCCGGGCGCAAACGCTGGCGCGCGAGCGTTTCGAGGTCGTGGTCGTGGACAACGACTCCTCCGACGGGACGGCCGAGGTCGCGGCGGCTCACGGCGCGCGCGTGGTCGAGGAGCCGGTGGCCAACCGCTCGCGGGCGCGCAACCGCGGCGCCGCGGCAGCGCAGGCGCGGCTATACGCGTTTACCGATGCGGACTGCGTTGCGGACCCCGGCTGGCTCGAGGCGCTGCTCGCTTGCGCCGGCAGGGCGCCGCTCGTGGCCGGCGAGGTCGAGCTGCGAGTCAGCGAGCAGCCGAACGCGATCGAGCGCTTCGAGGCGCTCTGGCGGTTCGGCCAGAGCGCCTGGGTCGACCAGGGCTGGGCCGCGACCGCCAACCTGCTGGTGGAGGCCGAGGCGTTCGAGGCGATCGGCGGCTTCGACTCGAGCTGGCGGCACATCGGGGAGGACGTGGACTTCTGCTGGCGCGCCCGCGACGCGGGCTACGGCCTCGGCTTCTGCCCGGACGCGCGGGTCGGCCACCTCGCCGAGTCCGAGCCGCGGCCGTTCCTGCGCCGGTTCTTCCTGCACGGCTACTCGGTCAACCAGGTCTTCTACCGCTGGGGCGAGGGCTATCAGGCGTGGCGCCGGCCCCGCCCGGCGCTTCGGGGCGATCGCGCGCTCCGGGAGTACGGGCACTCCCCCGAGTCCTTCGACGCCGGCGAGTGGCGGCGCATGGCCCGGCTCGCGCGGCTGGGCTACGCGACGCGCGTCGCGGGGTCGGCCTGGGCGGAGCTGTCGCGGGCGCGATGAGCCTCGCCGGGCGGCAGCGGTGGGAGCCCGCGCCTGCGTCGGACCGAGTTCCACGCCGTTACGGCTCCGAACCCGGCGAGGACGGCGACGAGCGGGTCGAACGGCGCGCGGTAGCGGGTCTCGGCCTCGGCACTGAAAACCACCGAGGCTGACAGGGCCAGCACGACGAAGGGCAGGAAGACCGCCACCCGGCGGCGCAGCGTCCAGAGCGCGAACAGGGCGAAGGGCAGGGCGAGCCAGTACGTCGCCAGGCCGATGGCCGCGAACCAGCGCGGGCGCCCGCTGTACCTCGCCTCGTTCAGGGGGTGGTGCGGACGGCGCACGTCCCACAGGCGCGTCAGCCCGTTCCAGTAGAACGCCTCGACGACCGAGAACGGGTGGTCCTTGATCCATTCGACCGTGTTGTGGCGAAGCCGGTTGCGGAGGCCGAGCTCCCCGAGCTGGCGGGCGCGCGCGAGGACCCGGGCGTCGCGCCGGTTGTGGATCCGCCACGCATAGGGCGTCTCCGGGTCGTTCGCGGAGTCGTCGTTGAAGGTCCCGTACGGCGCCACGTCCTGGGTCGAGAGCACCCACGCGCCGCTGACCGAGTGGTTGCGCACCACCCACGGCGCGACCACGAGCACGGTGACCGCGAGGGCCGCGGCCGTAGACAGCGCCCCGCGGCGCAGGCCGCCCGCGAGCACGAAGGCCACCGCGACCACGGGCACGAGATAGACGGCTGACGGGCGCGTGAGGATGATCGCGCCGAGGACCACCCCGACCAGCACGACGCGGCGCCGGGTCAGCGGTCGCTCGACCAGCACGATCATGAACAGGAGCGTCAGGGGGGTCACGATCGACTCCGCCAGCAGGCGCACCTCGAACTGCCAGGCGAACGGGCAGATCGCCACCAGCGCGGCTGCCACGAACGCCGCGCGGGTCCCGAACAGCCGCCGGGCGAGCACCCACGTCAGGAAGATCGTGACCGGGCCGATCAGCGTCTGCACCAGCAGGACGCGGTCCGGGTGCTCGCCCAGCACCTTGTACAGAACCCCGACGAAGGCCGGGTAGACGGGCACCTTCCACATGCCGGCGTGGGGCACGCCCGTCGGCGCGAGCGTCCAGAACCAGTGGCCGTCGGCGATGAACCGCCCCTCGCTGTCGTACTCCAGCTCGTCGCCGAGGAGCTGGTGGCCGTGCGTGGCCACGACGAAGGCGACCCGGAGTGCGAACCCGAGCACCAGCAGCAGCGCCAGGAGCCGGGCCTCGCGGCGCGTTATGCGCAGCCGTCGCACCACGTCGGGCATTCTTAACGAATGCGGGTCCTCGCGCTCGGCAACATGTATCCACCGCACTCGTTCGGCGGCTACGAGCTCATGTGGCGCTCGGCGATGCTCCACCTGGAGCGTGAGGGCCACGCGACGCGCGTCCTCACCACGGACGTGGACAGCGGCACGAGCGAGCCCGACGACCCGAACGTGCGCCGCGACCTGCGCTGGTACTGGCGCGCACACGAGTTCCCGCACCTGCCGCCGCTCGAGAAGGCGCGCCTGGAGCGTCACAACGCGCGGGTGCTGCGCGAGGAGCTGCGCGACTTCTCACCCGACGTCGTGAGCTGGTGGTCGATGGGCGGGATGTCGCTCTCGATGGTCGAGCACGTCCGCCGGGCCGGCATCCCTGCCGTGGCGTTCGTGGTCGACGACTGGCTCGACTACGGCCGCGACGTGGACGGCTGGACGCGCGCGCTCCGGCACCGCCCGCGGGTCGTCGGCGCGCTGGCGGAGCGCGTGACCGGCGCGCCGGCGCGGGTCGACCTCGAGC
>DATENL010000374.1:0-5112 GCA_035275105.1 Thermoleophilaceae bacterium | reverse complement strand
GGGCGCGCCCCCGCCCCGGCCACGGCGGCCGCCGCGCCCGCCGACCCGCATGAGTCCGCCCGCCTCGACGCCGACCTCACCCGCTACGACGCATGAACCCCGCCACCACGATCCTCGCCGAGGGCAAGGTGAACACCACGGTCGTAGCGGCCTTCGCCGTCGGCTTCATCTCGTTCATCTCCCCGTGCGTGCTGCCGCTGGTGCCCGGCTACCTGTCGGCCATCTCGGGCGTCTCGTTCGCCGAGCTCTCCGAGGGCCGCCGCCGGGCCGACGTCCTCGGCCCCGCGCTCCTCTTCTGCCTCGCCTTCGGCGTGATGTTCGTGGCGCTCGGCATGAGCGCGACGGGCCTCGGCCAGACGCTGTCCGACAACCGCGACCTCCTCCGCCAGATCGCCGCCGTCGTGATCATCCTGATGGGGCTCCTCTTCATCGGCACCCTCTTCCTGCCCGCGCTCAACCGCGAGTGGCGACCCGAGACCCTCCTGCGGCGCGCCTCGACCGGCGGCCCGATCGTCGCCGGCCTCGCCTTCGCGGTCGCGTGGCTCCCGTGCACGGGACCGACCCTCGGCGCGATCCTCACCGCCGCGAGCACCGAGTCGACCGTCGGCCGCGGCGGCATCCTGCTCGCCTTCTACGCGGCGGGCCTGGCGGTCCCGTTCATCCTCAGCGCCCTCGCGTTCTCGCGCGTGACAGGCGTCTTCCGCTTCTTCCGCGACCACTACACAGCGATCACCGCGGTCTCGGGCGTGATCCTCGTCGTGATGGGCGTCCTGCTCTTCACCAACGAGCTCACCCGCCTGAACAGCGAGGCATTGAAGCTGCTCGACGACCTCGGCATCAACTTCTTCGAGAACGTGTAGCGCGGTCGCTGGGGTGAGTTTGCCGGGAAAAGTCGCCCCGGCGGGGAAGTCGCTCCGGCCCGCTAGTAGTGATACGGCTCGCCGGCCAAGATCTTGTGGGCGCGGAAGAGCTGTTCGAGGAGCACCACCCGCGCCAGCTGGTGCGGCAGGGTCATCCGCCCGAGCGACAGCTTCATGTCGCACTCCTCGAGCGAGATCCCGCGCGGCCCGCCGATCACGAAGCAGAGGTCGCGCGCCTCCAGCCGGCGCTCGTCCAGGAAGCGCGAGAACTCCATCGAGTCGAACTCGGTGCCCTCCGCGGCGAGCAGGCAGACGTACGCGTCCCGGGGGATCCGGCCGTCGACCTTCTCCTGCTCGCGCACCTCGACCAGCTCGAGTCGCCCGTGCCGCGCCAGCAGCTTCTGGTAGTGCTGGACGTCGTCCGCGTACGGCGGCTGGGTGCGCCCGACGGCCAGAACGATCGTCCTCACGATCGCTGCGATACTAGCCCCGTGCCCGACGAGCCGCGCGAGCGGCAGTTCAACATCCAGACGACGCCCGAGATCATGATGGGCGTCTACTCGAACTTCGCGAACGTCAGCCACTCCGAGTACGAGTTCACGATCACGTTCGCGCGCGTCGACCACGAGATCGAGGACGGCGAGGTGCCCGGCGTCGTCGTCTCGCGCGTGAACCTGTCGCCTAAGTTCATGGCCGAGCTGATCGAGGCGATGCACGACAACTACTCGAAGTGGCGCACGCGCGAGGGCATCCGCGACCTGCCCGAGTTCAGGGACGACGAGTAGGCGACTCGCGCTCGAACGCGCGCGCGTAGCCGATCCGCTCGACGGTCGTCGGGTGCGTCCCGAACAGCAGGTGGAGCCAGCCCGGCGGGTCGGGGTCGCTCAGGTTGTCCTTCGTCAGCTTCCGCTCGACCGCCACGAACGACCTCGTGTCGTGCGTCAACCGCAGCGCGTAGGCGTCCGCGCTCGCCTCGACCGGTCGCGACAGCGCGTTCGACGCGATCCCGGACCCGAACGACACGACGGCGAGGGCGAGCGCGGCGGCCGGCACGATCGCCGGTCCGGCATTCCGCCCGACCGCGTCGCGCGGCGCCCAGCGCTCCGTGAGCGCCTGGACGAGAAGGGTCGCTGCGGGCCCGACGATCAGCAGCCACAGGAGACCGCGCGGCACGTCGCGGTGCTTGACGTGTCCCAGCTCGTGCGCGACCACCGAGCCCACCTCGCCGCGCGAGTAGCCGCGGATCAGGTTGTCGTAGAGCACCACCCGCTTGGTCGCGCCGAGCCCCGTCACGTACGCGTTCGATCCAGTCGTGCGCCGGCTCGCGTCCACCTCGTAGACCTGGCCGACGTCGACCCCGGAGCGCCCGGCGAGCCGCAGGACGTCCGAGCGGAGCTGCCCGCCCGGCAGCGGCGTGAACTTGTTGAAGATCGGCTCGAGCACCACCGGCGCGAGGAAGGTGAAGACGGCCCCGAGGACGACCGCGACCGCGCCCGCCGGCACCCACCAGCGGTCGGGGAAGCGGCGGACGAGGGCGACCAGGAGGACCGCGCCGACGCCGGCGAAGACCGCCGCGATCGCCTCGGACTTGGCCACGTCCCCGGCCCACGCCCCCCATCCCTGGGTCGACAGCCCGTAGTCGACCGCGCGCTGGTGGCCGATGGCGGCGAGCGGCAAGCCCACGAGCCCGATCCCGACCACGACCCCCGCCCCGGTGGCGGCCGTGGCGAGGCGCCGGCGCGAGAACGAGCGCCCCAGCACCCGCGGCGGCCGCATCGCAACCACCACCAGCGCGGCGCCGGTGAGCACCAGCCCGCCGATCGCCAGCGCCCGCTGGGGCCCCACGTAGGCGTGAATGCGGTCGAGCTCGGCGGGGCTGAAGTACGCTTCCGCCCTGGCCGGAGCCGGCTCGATGAGGCCGCTCCGCGGTCGCAGAGCCAGGGTCGCCGCCCCGGCGGCTGCGATTGCAATCCCGAACGCTACGGGTAGCCGGACACCACGACCGTGCATTCCTCCGAGACTCTAGACACAGACGGATCCCGCCCCGCGCGCGTGGCGCTCCTGTCGGACGTCCACGGGAACCTCCCGGCGTTCGAGGCCGTCCTCGAGGACACGCGCCGCGAGGGCGTCGACCAGCGCTGGTGCCTGGGCGACCTGGTGGGGTACGGCGCGCAGCCGGACCAGTGCGTCGCCCTGGCCGCATCCGAGTGCGACCTGTGCCTCGTCGGCAACCACGACCTCGTCGTCCTTGGCAAGCTCGACGTCCGTGACTTCTCGGCGAACGCGGCGACCGCCGCCGAGTGGACGCGCGAGCACATCGCCTCCGACTCGGTCGACTACCTGGCCGCGCTCGCCGCGGAGGACGAGGACCACTCGGTCGGCCTCTACCACGCCAGCCCGCGCGACCCGGTCTGGGAGTACGTCCTCTCGATCACCCAGGCTGGCGAGTGCATGGACGAGATGGGCCCACGTGTGGGCGCGATCGGGCACTCGCACGTCGCGCTCTGGTTCACGCGCGACGGCGACGGCGGGATGTCGGGCGACGTCGCCCGCGACGGCACCGAGCTCGACCTCTCCGACGGGACCTGGCTCGTGAACCCCGGCGGCGTCGGCCAGCCGCGCGACGGCGACCCGCGCGCCGCCTGGCTCCTGCTCGACCTCGAGAACTGGACGGCGAGCTGGCGCCGGGTCGACTACCCGATCGACGCGGCCGCGAGCGCGATCAGGGCGGCCGGCCTGCCGGCCGCGCTCTCCGACAGGCTGTACGTGGGCCAGTGAGGCGCGCGCGGACGACAGCGGCGATGGTGGTGACGGGGGCGCTCGCGCTGCCCCTGGCCGGCTGCGGCGAGGACAAGCCGCAGATCCCGAGCGCCGACGCACGTGGCCTGATCACCGTGCTCGAGACGGTTCGGCGCCAGACGGAGGCGCACGCGTGCACGACGGTCGAGGTGTCGATCGCGTCGCTCGAGAGGCGCACCGAGGCGCTCCCGTCGAACACCGACGAGGACATCCGCTCGACGCTTAACGACGGGATCGCCAACCTCCGCGAGCTGGTGGCCAGCGAGTGCGCGCAGGAGAAGCCGAAGCCCGAGAAGGACACGACCGACACGACTACCCCGGAGCCCGAGACCACCACCCCGCCGGACACGAGCGGCGGCGTGGACACCAGCGGCGGCCAGGACCAGAACGAGGAGCCGCCCCCCGACGAGACCCCGCCGCCGGACGACGGCAGCGGGGAGCCGCCGCCCGACAACGGCGGCGGAACGCCTCCTGCGGAGCCCCCGAGCGGCGGGGCGGGCGTGCCTCCGGGGCAGAAGAAGAAGGGGAAGCACAAGTGACCACGCCGACCGAGGTCGCCGGCCGCTACCGGCTCGACAACCGCCTCGGCGCGGGCGGCATGTCGACCGTCTTCCGCGCCCAGGACACGGTCCTCGAACGGCCGGTGGCGGTCAAGCTGCTGGCCGAGCACCTGGCCCAGGACGACGCGTTCGTGGCGCGCTTCCGCCGCGAGGCGCTGGCCGCCGCGCGCCTCCAGCACCCGAACATCGTGCAGGTGTTCGACTCCGGCCAGGACACGGACTCGGGCCGCCACTACATCGTCATGGAGTACGTGGACGGGCCGTCGTGCGCCGACCTCCTGCGCCAGCACCGGATGTTCGACGCCGACGACACCGTCCGGATCGTGCGCGACGCGTGCCACGGGCTCGACTACGCGCACCGCGCCGGCGTCATCCACCGCGACGTGAAGCCCGGGAACCTGCTCGTCTCGAACGAGAGCGGCACCACGAAGCTGGCCGACTTCGGAATCGCGAAGGCGGCCGAGCAGACGCGGATCACGCAGGTCGGCGCCGTGCTCGGCACCGCGGCATACCTGTCACCCGAGCAGGCCTCGGGCGAGGAGGCGGGCGCCGCCTCCGACATCTACTCGCTCGGCGTCTGCGCCTACCAGTTCCTGGCGGGGCGGCTCCCCCACGAGTACGGCTCGCTGACCGAGCTGGCGCTGAAGCAGCAGCAGGAGCGCGTGCCGCCGATCACCGAGTTCCGCGACGACGTGCCGCCGGCGCTCGACCACGCCGTGCGCGTGTGCCTCGAGCGCGACCCCGCGCGCCGCTACTCCAACGCGCTCGACATGGCCGCGGCGCTCGAGGCGGGGCTGCGCGGCGACACGACCGCGGCCACCGAGCTCGTCGCGCTCGACGACGCCACGCAGCAGCTCGACCGCACCGAGGCGACCCGCGCGCTGCCGCGCGAC
>DATENL010000373.1:0-4839 GCA_035275105.1 Thermoleophilaceae bacterium | reverse complement strand
GTCGCAACCCGCGTGCGCGGGCGCGTGGTGTCGTTCGCGCTGCCGGTGGCCGCCGAGCGCGCGAGCCACTGGTCGGTCGCGGCGGTCCCTTGAGCCGCCCGGTCGACTGGCGGGCCCAGGAGCTTGGCGAGCGCCGCACGGTCTCGACGTCGGCGGGGCCGCTCGTGGTGCACGAGGCGGGCGCCGGGCGGCCGCTCGTGTTCGTGCACGGCTTCCTCGCGAACGCGAACATCTGGCGCGGGCTGGTGCCCGAGCTGCGTGGGCGCTTCCGCTGCGTCTGCCCCGACTGGCCGCTCGGCTCCCACTTCGAGCCGATGCGCGAGGACGCGGACCTGAGCCCGCCCGGCATCGCGGCGCTGATCCGCGAGCTGCTCGAGCGCCTCGAGCTCGACGACGCGGCGCTGGTCGGCAACGACTCGGGCGGCGCGTACTCGCAGATCGCCGCGGCCGAGCGCCCCGACCGCCTCGGTGCGCTGGTCCTCTGCTCGTGCGAGACGCCCGACGACCGCTGGCCGCCGCGCGGGTTCGGCCACCTCAAGCGCTCCGCCAGGGTGCCCGGCGGGCTCACGGCGATCGTGCAGGGGCTCCGCGTTCCCGCGCTCTGGCGGATGCCCGGCGCGTACGGGCCGCTGTCGAAGCGGCCGATCGAGAAGCAGGTGATGCACTCGTTCCTCGATCCGTTCTTCGGCTCCGCCGCCATCCGCCGCGACGCCCGCAGGGTGATCGCGAGCGTCGGTCCCGAGCATTCGCGCGCCGCCGCGGATCGCCTGCGGTCGGACTTCGACCGCCCGATCCTGCTCGCGTGGGGCGCCGACGACGTCGTCTTCCCGCTACGCCACGCCGAGGCGTACGCGCGGTCGCTGCCCGACGCGCGCGTGGAGGCGGTTCCCGACGCGCGCACCTACGTGGCGCACGACAACCCCGCCGGCCTGGCCGCGGTCCTCACGGCCGCGCTCTAGGCGCTCGTTGCGGGATTCTCTCCGAACGGGGGAGCAAGCCCCCCCGGTCTTCCGTTACTCTGGGTAACGGATGGGGGGGTCTGCGGGGGGACCGGGGGCGCGTTCGCGCGCGTGCACGAGCCGATGACGCTCGGACCGCTCAGGTGCGTCGAATGCGGCACGGTCTGGAAGTCGGCGCCTGCCGCTCAGGTGGCAGCCGCGCACGGCGGCTGCCTCACGTGCGGCGGCGAGCTCGTGCCGGTCGCGGACCTCGACTCGGGCGACGACGGGGACGGCGAGGGGGACTAGAGGCGCCGAGCCCGCTGGGCAACCAGCGGGGTTTTGATGGGCCCCCGGTTGGGGGCCCTTTTGCTGTCTAGTTTCGCGATCTCCTAAAGCGTCGCTCTACTTGTCAGCGCCGAGAAAACCACCGGATCGCTTCGGGACAGACAGGACCTAAAGCACGAGGTCCGCGGCGCTCTCGAGGGCCTAGCTCGTCTTGTGGGCGTTCCACTTGACCCAGCCGCTCGTGCACTTGACCGAGCCGTCCGGGTCCGAGTTGCCCTGCGAGTCGTAGAACGAGGTGACCTTGAACTCCCCGTTCGCCTTCGTGCCCCCGATGTGGCCCCTCATCTTCAGCGTGGTCGCCTTGTTCTTGCTCTGGACCGTGAACTTGAAGTCGCCGTCCTTGTTGGGCAGCGCGTAGAGGTTCGAGCCCTTGCCGCCCTGGGTGCCGTGGCTGACGCCGCCGTCGGTGCACTTGCCGGTGCTGACGAACTTGATGTTGGACAGCTCGCCGGCGTCGTAGTCCGCGTGGAAGGAGATCTTCCGCTTGTCGCCCTCGGAGTTGCGCTGCGCCGTCTTGCCGACGTACTTGCCGGACTGGTAGGTGACGGCCGCGTAGGCCGGCACGGCCAGGGCGAGTACCAGGACGGCTGCGAGGACGAGGCGACGAGTTGTGGTCATGGCTCCAGGATGGGGACAGTTGGCCTTTGCGTCAAGTAATTGCACACCATCTGGGTTACCCGCGCGGCAGTGAGCTCGTGTCGACGACCTCGAAGGCGCTGCCCTTCACCTGGCCGAGCGAGTGGAGGTCGTCGTTGTTCCAGCCCTTGCTCGGCGCGCCCGTGACGTACCAGTCGGAGCCGTTGTCGGCCACGATCATCCCGTAGAGCTTGAGCGCCCTGAGCACGGCGCGCGACTGCTTCGGGAACTTCGAGATGTCGTACCCCCTCTTGAGCCGCAGCCGCTGGCCCATCGCGGGGAGGTCCTTGCTCGTGAGGTCAGAGGCGAAGTGCCGCGCGGGGTAGATGTACGCCCGCCGCGTGCGCTCGACGGTGAAGCGCAGCGCGTGGTCGATCCCGCCGCGCGCGAGCTCCTCGTGGCGCGCGAGCCCCGGGAGGATCTGGAGGCCGGCCGCGTCGGCCGACGTCCAGCCCGCCGGCCGGACCCTGTTCGAGCGCAGGTTCCAGATCGCGCCCGAGCCCGCTCGCCAACCGCGGCCGTTCGCGGGCGGGTAGAGGGAATAGAGCTCGTAGAGGCGGCAGTTGTCGCGGTCGACGATGAGCGCGTGGCGGTCGCCGTCGGACTGGCGACCGCCCTCGATCGGCACGTCCTTCGGGATCGGGTACGGGCCCTTGTCGGACTGCCCGGCGTAGCCGAACTTCACGTTCACCTTCGGCTGGTTGCCCGGGACGGTGGTGTACGGGATCCCGATCGGCCCGCCGTTGTACTTGCCGGAGCCGAAGTCGGGGTGAAGCCCGGTGCCGCGGCCGATCGAGCTGACGATGGCGGCGGACCGCGCGTGCACGGGCAGCTTGTCCACGCGCAGGTTCCACTGGTTCGACGCGGGGAAGATCGGGCACCCGGGAGCGCCGTCGATCGGGCGCCCGGGCGCGCTCGACGCGGCGATGGCGGCGATCGCCGCCGCACCGGCCACCGCTAGGGGCAGAGCGCGCATGGTCACGCGATAGTAGTCTCGGCCGCGATGACCGACCGCGAAGAGGGACAGTCCGAGCGCGAGTCCGAGGAGGGCCTGGGCGGCTCGACCGAGGATGCCGAGGAGCAGGCCGGCACGCCGGGCCAGGAGGGCCAGGGCGACGACGACCAGGCCACCGGCAACCCGCGGAACGCTGGCGAGGACGAGTAGGGCAAGCCTCGTCCGGCGCAGCGCCGCTCAGCCGTGCCGTTCACGCTCAGGAACATCAGGGGGGATCTGGAGGACCTCGGCCCCAAGTTCGACGGCTCGCCGGACCTGGAGTTCCGCATGGCGACCGTGGCGCTCGAGCTCGAGCAGTCCGGCCTGAGCTACCAGCGCGTCCCGCCCGGCTACCGCTTTCCGTACGGCCACACGCACAGGAGCCAGGAGGAGGTCTACGTGGTCGTGCGCGGCAGCGGGCGGATGAAGCTCGACGACGAGGTCGTCGAGCTCGGGGAATGGGACGCGGTGCGCGTCCCGCCCGGCACGTGGCGAGGCTACGAGGCCGGGCCGGAGGGCCTCGAGATCCTCGTCATCGGCGCGCCCAATCTCGGCGAGGATCCGCGCGGAGACGTCGAGGGCCAGCGCGACTGGTGGGCTGACTAGCCCGGACGTCTCAGACGCCCAGGCGCCTTCGCAGCCAGAGGCCGTTCCTGACGGCGAAGCCCTCCCAGTCGTTGTTGAAGTAGGCATAGACCTCGACCCGCTCGCGCCATCCGGCGATCCGCTCGGCCCAGGTCTCGAGCTCGGACTCGGAGTAGTTGCCGCGCCGCCCGCGCGCGCCGTGGTGAAAGCGGACGAACGTCCAGTCGGCGGTCATCTCGTAGGTCTGGAAGGGCCGCTGCGGCGTGTCGCCGATCACGAGCGCGACGCCGCGGTCGCGGAGCAGCGAGTAGACCTCGGGCACGAACCAGCTCTCGTGGCGGAACTCGAAGCAGTGGCGTCCTGCGGGCAGCCCCTCGAGCGCCGAGGCCAGGCGGTCGTCGTCGCGGTGGAAGCTCTCCGGCAACTGCCAGAGGACGGGCCCCATCTTCGGGGTGCCGACCAGCGGCTCGATGCGCTCGTAGAACCGCCGGACGCCCTGCTCGAGGTTCGCGAGCCGCTTGATGTGCGTCAGGTAGCGGCTCGCCTTGAGCGTGAACACGAAGTGATCGGGCGTCTGCTCGATCCAGCGCGCGACCGCGTCGCGGCTGGCGAGCCGGTAGAAGGTCGAGTTGACCTCGACCGTGTCGAACAGCGTGGCGTAGTGCTCGAGCCAGCGGTTGGCCGGCAGGCCGTCGGGATAGACCGTGCCGCGCCAGTCGCGGTAGTTCCAGCCCGAGCAGCCGACGTGGACCGGCCTCAGACCACTGTCCGCCTGTCGGTCGAGTCGAAGTCGACCTTCTGCGCCCGGGCGTCGCGGCGGAAGCGCTTCATGCGCAGGATCCGCTGCTGCCGCTGCATCGTCTCCTTCCCGATGATCGCTCCGATGAAGAGGAGGACGATCGGCACTCCGAGCACGATGCCGCCGAAGTTCAGCGCGCTGCCGACCAGCGCGCCGAACACCAGCAGGACGAGGATCGCGATCGTTATCCCCACCGTCAGCGCCCCTCGTCCTCGGTCTGCTCGAACGTCTCCTCGGCGTCGCCGGAGCCCTCGATCACGGGCCGCATCTCCGGGTCCACGTCGGCGGGTGCCGTGTCGGCCTCGCCGCCGATCGTCGCCGCGTCCGCCGCCGCCGCGTTCTCCTGCTCGCGCACGAGCGGGTCGTCCGCGGACGTGTCCGGGACGACCGCGTCGCTCTCGACGGTGTCGGCCGTGGCGCCGGGGTCGGCCACCGCCGCCTCCTCGGGCGTCGCCTCCGCGGAGGCCACCTCCTCGGCGTGCTCGTCGGCCGGCGTCGGGTCGACCTCGTCGGGGGCGGGCGCCTCGGCGGCCGCTTCG
>DATENL010000372.1:0-25597 GCA_035275105.1 Thermoleophilaceae bacterium | reverse complement strand
CACGTAGTAGAAGTGCGGCGACTGCGGCCCGAGGTCCTGAGTGCTCTCCTCGTCCTCGATGACGACGATGCCCTGTGGGACCTTGATGACTTCGGAGCCCTCAGGGGGCCCCACGCTGCCGAGCGCCTTCAGCTCGGACCTGCACTCCGTGTCCTTCTTGACCTTGCGCCCCGCGGGCGGCTTGCCGGAGACCGGCAGCTCGTCCGCGTAGTCCGAGAGCAGCTCCTTGCAGCTCGTGTCGGGTTGCTCGTAACGGTCGCTCGGCGGCTTGTGGTCCGGGCCGAACAGGTAGTAGCGGTCCGGCGCGGTGTCGTTCTCCTTGTCGGCCTGCTCCTTCGTCAGGTCGTCCGGCGCGTCGGGCGGGATGTCGGTCTCCTCGGCCTGTGGCTTTCCCTTCGACGCGCGCTTGACGGCCGCGTACAAGCCGTTGATACGGCCGGAGGGGTTGGGGTCACCCGACCCCGGCTCGCCGTTCGGGCCGATGACGTTCGGCTCCCAGTCGTAGAACTGGAGCTGCGCGGTCGTGCCCACCTGCTTCTCGGCGCGGTCCGCGTTTGCAACGTCCGGCAGGCCGATTTCGATCTGGTTCGCCCCCGCACGCTGGATCTCCGGCTCGGAGACGCCGAGGGCATCGGTGCGCTTGCGGATCGTCTCGATCGCGTCGTCGATCGCCTGCGGCGTGACCTCCGGCACCTGCGGCGTCGGGCGCCCCTCGTAGATCAGCTGGACGCCGCCCTTCAGGTCTAGCCCCAGGCGTGTCTTCTTCTCGGCCGGGCTGCCGGGGATGATCAGCAGGGCCGCGAGCACGAGCAGCCCCAGGACTGCCGCAAGGATCGCGAGATTTCTTCTTCGGCTAGTCACTACTTCGGGGTGAGCACGACCAAGAGGCCGCCGTCGTCGTCGTAGGCGGGGAAGATGTCCGCCTTCGCCGGCTCGGGCCTGTCACCTTCCGCGTGCACCACCACCGGCTTGTCCAGGACTCGCACTCCCCACTCCAGCGCGGTCCCGATGTGGTCCTGATCCTCCTCGAACTCGAGCCCCAGCACGTCGTTGACGTCGCGGCCGATCACTTCCTCGTTGCCAAGGCCCGTGAGCTCCCGGCTGCCGCGCCCCGCCCCTATGACGCGCGCTTCCTGGTCGAGGATGAAGAAGGCCGCGTTCGGCGCCGGGTAGTAGTCGTCGAGCAGCTCGAACAGGAACCCGAAGCCGCACTTCGCGCAGCCCCGGGCGCGCTCGCGGAAACCCGCGGTGCGCTCGCTCGAGACGCTGCGATCGCCGCAGTTCGGGCAGATGAAGTTGGGCATCTGGCCCCTAGGTTAGGCACCCTCGAACCGGTTCGATCTCAGAACAGGCTCGCGGCCCTGGCGGGGCGCTCGAGGCCGAGGTGCTCGAACGCGCGGGCGGTGGCCACCCGGCCGCGCGGCGTGCGCTTGATCAGGCCCCGCTGGAGCAGATACGGCTCGTAGACGTCCTCGATCGTGTCCGACTCCTCGGCGACCGCCACGGCGAGCGTGGAGAGCCCGACCGGGCCGCCCTCGAACTTCTCGCAGATCGCGCGGAGGATCTCGCGGTCGAGGCGGTCGAGCCCCTCCTCGTCCACCTCCAGCATGTCGAGGGCCTCCGCCGCGATCGCGGCGTCGACCGAGCCGGCGTGCCGGACCTCGGCGAAGTCCCGAACGCGCTTGAGGAGGCGGTTGGCCACGCGCGGCGTGCCGCGCGAGCGCCGCGCGATCGCCTCGGCGCCGCCGACGTCGACGTCCACGCCGAGGATGCCGGCCGAGCGGTGCACGATCCGCGCGAGGTCCTCGGGCGGGTAGAGCTCCAGCCGATGGGTGACGCCGAAGCGGTCGCGAAGCGGCGTGGTCAGGAGCCCCGCCCGCGTGGTGGCCCCGATCAGCGTGAACGGCGGCAGGTCGAGCGTGACGACCCGGGCGCCCGCGCCCTGCCCGACAGTGATCGGCAGCCGCCGGTCCTCCATCGCCGGGTAGAAGGTCTCCTCGAGCGCGCGCGGCAGCCGGTGGATCTCGTCGACGAAGAAGACCGAGCGCGGCTCGAGCGCCGTGAGGAACGCGGCGACGTCGCCCTTGCGCTCGAGCGCGGGGCCGGCCGTCTGCACGAAGGGCACGTCGAGCTCCGAGGCCACGATCTGCGCGAGCGATGTCTTGCCGAGCCCGGGCGGTCCGGCGAGGAGCACGTGGTCGAGCGCCTCGTCGCGCCCGCGCGCCGCGGCGATGAAGACCGCGAGCTGGTCGCGCACCTGGGGTTGGCCGACGAAGTCCGCGAGCTTCCGCGGCCGAAGCGAGCGGTCGAGCTCCTCGTCGGGCCCGAGCGCGCCGGCGGACTGGAGCCGGTCGACGCCGGGCGTGCGGATGCCGCCGGTCACCGGGCCGCCCGCAGTGCCGCCGCGATCAGGTCCTCAGGCGTCTCGCCCGCCGCCGAGTCGAGCAGCTGGTCGGCCTCGGCCGGCGCGAAGCCGAGCCCCAGCAGCCCCTCGCGCGCGAGCGTGCGCGGATCCTCCGACGCCGTGACCTGGATCGCGTCGGAAACGGCCTCGCCCGCGACCTTCTCGCGCAGCTCGACGATGATGCGCTCGGCCGTGCGCTTGCCGATTCCGGGCACCGCCTGGAAGCGCCCGGCGTCGCCCGCCGCCATGGCGTTCGTGAGCTCGCGCGGGCTGCCGCCCGACAGGACCGCGAGCGCGACCTTCGGCCCGACGCCCTGGACCCCGACGAGCATCAGGAACAGCTCGCGCTCCTCCTCGGAGGCGAAGCCGTAGAGGTGCATGCCGTCGTCGCGGAGCACGAGGTGCGTGTGGAGGAGCGTCTGCTCGCCCGCGCCCGGGACCGAGCGGAGCGTGTGCGCCGACACGGCGAGCCGGTAGCCCACGCCGGCGCACTCGACGACCACGTGGTCGGCGCGCCGGACGGTGACCTCGCCGCGGACCGAGGCGATCACGCGAGCCCCACCGCCGTGCGCGTGGCGGCGCCGTTGGCGTGACAGATCGCGACCGCCAGCGCGTCCGCCGCGTGGTCCGGCTGCGGCGGCTCGGTCAGCCCGAGCAGTGCGCCGACCATTCGCTGGACCTGCTCCTTCTCGGCGCGCCCGGACCCGCACACAGCCTGCTTGACCGCCTGCGGCGTGTACGAGTAGCACGGGATCCCGGCCATCCCGGCCGAGAGCATCGCCACGCCGCGCGCCTGGCCGACGGAGAACGCGGTGCGCGCGTTCTGCCCGAAGAAGATGTCCTCGATCGCCATCGCCTCGGGCTCGTGCTCGGAGATCAGGTCGGCCACGGCCGCGTGGATGCGCGCCAGCCGCCGCTCGAGCGGCTCGGTGGCCGCCGTCTCGATGACGCCCCCGTCGAGCGCCGCGAGCGTGCGCCCGCGCGCGAGGACCACGCCGTAGCCCGTATTTGCGGCTCCGGGGTCTATGCCGATGACGACCACCATCGGCCTGATTCTGCGCGGAGGCCCGGACGCCTGCCGTCAGCGGGGCTGCGGTCCGCGCACCCGGAACGACGTCGAGCCCCGGCGCAGCCCGCGCCGGATGGCGGTGGCTCCCCAGCGGCCGGCCCGGTCGTCCCGGAAGGAGATCTCGGCGCGGCCCTCGCGGTCGGTGACGGCCTCGCGCCGCTTCCCCACCCGCACCGTTGCGCCGTCGACGGGTCCCACCTTCCCGGCGATCTTCGCACGCGCGTGGAAGACGAGCTTGGTGCGGACGCCGGCCTGGACCTGCTTCGGCTGCACCGACAGCAGGATCCGGGCGGGGCGCGCCACCGGGGTGGTCGGCTTCTCGCCCTTCGGCACGAAGTGAAGGAGGGTGCCGTTGGAGAACCCGTACGTCGGCTCGCCGTGCGTGTTGTAGGGCTGGATCAGCCAGTGGAGCTTGCCGCCGAGAGCGGTGAAGAAGTCGATTCCCTCGGACTCGCCGACGATCCCCGGCTTCTCGATCTCGAGCCGGCGGCCGCCGGTGTCGAGGTCGATCGACCAGACGCGGAAGGCGTCGGGGTCGTCCTGACCCGCCATGTAGAGCCGCCCCTTGTAGAACGCGGCCCCGGTGATCCCGCTCGACGGCCTGGCGTCCTTCACGCGCCGCACCGCCTTGATCGGCGGGTTCGCCGGGTGTGCGTGCGCCGGCGAGATGTCGTCCATCGAGTAGGCGAGCAGGTCGTTGCGGCTCTGCGTCCACACGAGCTTGCCGTCGGGCGACACCGCCACCCACATCACCTTCGGGATCTCGGCCGGGTCGAGCTTCACGTAGTACTTCCAGGTCAGCGTGTCGTCGTCGGCGACCCCGATCGAGCCGGTGCGGCAGGTGTTGTTCGGGTCCTCCTCGTTGTCCGGTGCCGCCTGCGGGTAGTAGCACTCGGTCGGGAGGAGCACGCGCCCGCCCTCGCGGGCGTCCCAGGCGATGTCGCCGATGTGGTTGTACTGCTCCCGTGCATGCACGGCTGGCGGAAACACGTCCGCCGTCCGCCCCGTCTCGTTCAGCTTCGCATCGGCGCGGTAGAGCCCCGTGTAGATCCCGTTGAAGAACAGCCGCGGCGCCGGGTCGGACGCGACGCCCTGGTAGTACTCGAGCGGGACCGTCGACCTGCCGGTCTCCTTCCAGCGGCCGGGGTCGGCCGCGCCCGCGCCGGGCGCCAGCGCCGCGACCCCTAGCGCAGCGGCGAGCGCCGCTCCGGCGAGGCTACGCCGCCGCGACACGCTCCAGCACCGCGGCGTCGACGTCGAAGTTCGCGTGGACCGCGTTCACGTCGTCGTGCTCCTCGAGCGCCTCGATCAGCCGCATCAGGGCGCCGACCTGGCCCTCCCCCACCTCGACCCTGTTCGTGGGCCGCATGGTGAGCTCGGCCGACTCGATCTGGATCCCCGCCCCCTCGAGCGCCTCGCGGGCGGCCTGGAGGTCGGCGGGCGCCGTGATCACCTCGTACAGGTTCTCGTCGATCGCCACGTCCTCGGCGCCGGCGTCGATGGCGACCATCAGGTCGTCCTCCGACGCGCGCCCCGCGTCGACCACGATCACGCCCTTCTTCTCGAACACCCAGGCCACCGACCCGGGCTCCCCGAGGTTCCCGTCGCTGCGCGAGAAGATGTGGCGCACCTCGGACCCCGTGCGGTTGCGGTTGTCGGTCAGCGCCTCGACGAGGATCGCCACGCCGCCCGGCCCGTAGCCCTCGTAGACGACCGTCTCGATGGCGTCGGCGTCGACGTCGGCACCCGTTCCCTTGGCGATCGCCCGCTCGATGTTCTGCTTGGGCATCCCGCCGTCCTTGGCCTTCTGGACGGCGTTGGCGAGGGCGGCGTTGCCGGCGGGGTCGCCTCCACCCTCACGAGCGGCCACCTGGATGGCGCGCGCGAGCTTGGTGAACTCCGCCCCGCGCCGCTGGTCGGTGACGGCCTTCTTGTGCTTGATCGACGCCCACTTGCTGTGACCGGACATGGAGAAAAAGTCTAGGCCGTGCAACAGGTGGCCTGGCCCCTGTTGCGTGCGTGCAATGGGGGCCAGGCCACCTGTTGCGCCTATTGCCGCTGTTGGGCTGCGCGGCCGCGCGGGGAGCGCAGGCCGGCGAGGGCGGCGCGTACGCCGTCGACCTGGCGTGGGCGCTCGCGCCGGGCCGCCCGCTGGGGCGCCCTGGCAACGCGCTCTCGGAGCGCCGTTCGTACGCGATCGACAGTCATCTCTCCCTTAACCCAGGCGCTGATTACCCGGACCCACCTGGGGCTAACCGGCCAAAAGGGTGACGCGTGCGTCAGACCACGAACTGGCCGTCGCGCTGCAGCTCGACGCCGTCGACCTCGATCGACCCGCCCTTGCGCAGGTCGCAGACGAGGTCCCAGTGCACGGCGGACTCGTTGACGCCGCCGGACTCGGGGTAGCTGGCACCGATCGCCATGTGCACGGTCCCGCCGATCTTCTCGTCGAGGAGGATCTCCTTCGTGCCGGTCTCGATCCCGTAGTTCGTGCCGATCCCCAGCTCGCCGAGGCGGCGCGCCCCGTCGTCGGTGTCGAGCATCTCGATCAGGAACTCCTCCCCCTGGTCGGCCGAGGCGTCGACGATCTTGCCGCCGTCGAAGCGAAAGCGGACGCCCGACACCTCGCGTCCCCCGTAGGTCGCCGGGAACGTGAACGCCACCTCACCGTCGACCGAGTCCTCGACGGGACCCGTGAAGAACTCGCCGTCCGGCATGTTGTGATCGCCGAAGCACGGGATGAACCGCCGCCCGGCGACGCCCAGCTTGATGTCGGTGCCGGGGCCCTTCACGTGGACCTCCTCCTTGCCCTCCATCCAGGCGGCGAGCCGCTTGACCTGCTCGGACTGGCGCTCCCAGGCGGTGACCGGCTCGGGGTCGGTGGCCAGGCAGGCCGAGTAGTAGAACTGCTCGTACTGCGCCAGCGACATGCCGGCCTCGGAGGCGAACGCGTGGGTCGGGAAGAGCGTGACGCACCAGCGGTACTCGCCCGTGGCGGAGCGGCGCATCGTGGTGTCGAGCAGCGGCTTGCGCGCCTTCTGCACACGCGCCTGCTTGGCGGGGTCGGCGCGCGAGAGGTCGCGCACGTTGGCCGTGGCGTCGATGTAGATCCGCACGTCGGCGTTCTCGGCCGCCCAGGTGGCCGTGGGCGGGATCCAGTCGAGCTGCGCGTCGGACGCCAGCTCGTAGAACGCCGCGCCGGCGTCGTCGGTGGTGAGCTGGAGGACGGGCAGGCCGCCGGCGCGCAGCACCTCCTCGTAGACCGACTGCGCGAGCGGCTCGCCGGAGGTCGTGGACTGCACGACGCAGACGTCGCCCTCCTTCACCCCGGTCGAGTAGCGCACCAGGATCTGCGCGAGCGCCTCGGCGCGCTGGTCCCTCACGCGGCCTCCCTCACGGTCGCGCTGCTCACGGCGTCGAGCAGCCAGCGGTGGAGCCGGGAGTCGTCGGTCAGCTCGGGGTGGAACGCGACCGCGAGCACGTGGCCCTGGCGGACCGCGACCGGGTGGCCGTCGACCTCCGCGAGCACCTCCACGCCGGGGCCATGCTCCTCGACCCACGGCGCCCTGATGAAGACCGCCCGCAGGGCGCCGCCGCCCAGCGCCGCGACCTCGACGTCGGTCTCGAAGCTGCGCACCTGCCGCCCGAAGGCGTTGCGCCGCGCCACGAGGTCGAGCACGTCGAGGTGGTCGCGGTCGAGCACGATCATCCCCGCGCAGGTGGCGAGCGTCGGCGTACCGGACGCGACCAGGTCGCGCAGCGGCTCGGCGAGCCGCTCGCGCTCGAGGCCCAGCGTCATCGTGGTCGACTCGCCGCCCGGCAGCACCAGGCCGTCGAGGCCGTCCAGGTCGGCCGGCGTGCGCACGGGGCGCGCCTCGGCGCCGAGCTCTCGGAGCACGGCGGCGTGGGCCTCGAAGTCGCCCTGGAGGGCAAGTATTCCGATCGTCACCCGGGTTACCAGCCGCGCGTCTGGATCAGGCCCTGCTCGCCGAGCTCGGAGATCTCGATCCCGCTCATCGCCGCGCCGAGGTCGTGCGACGCGCGGGCGACCCGCTCGGGGTCGTCGAAGTGGGTGGTGGACTCGACGATCGCGGCCGCGGTCCGCTCCGGGTCCTCCGACTTGAAGATGCCCGAGCCGACGAACACGCCCTCGGCGCCGAGCTGCATCATGAGCGCGGCGTCCGCCGGGGTGGCGATCCCGCCGGCGGAGAAGTTGACGACCGGCAGGCCGCACTTCTCGGCGACGAGCTGTACGAGGTCTAGCGGCGCGCCGAGCTCCTTCGCCGCGGTGGGCAGCTCGCTTCGGTCCATCGCAGCGAGCCGCCGGATGCCGCCCCGGATCGAGCGCATGTGGCGCACGGCCTCGACGACGTTGCCGGTGCCGGCCTCGCCCTTGGTGCGGATCATCGCCGCGCCCTCGGCGATCCGCCGGAGCGCCTCCCCGAGGTTGGTGGCCCCGCACACGAACGGGACCTTGAAGGCCCACTTGTCGACGTGGTTGGCCTCGTCCGCGGGGGTGAGCACCTCCGACTCGTCGACGTAGTCGACCTCGAGCGCCTCGAGCACCTGGGCCTCGACGAAGTGCCCGATCCGGACCTTCGCCATGACCGGGATCGTGACCGCGCCCTGGATCTCCTCGATCTTGGTGGGATCGGCCATCCGG
The DNA here is from genome assembly GCA_035275105.1 of Thermoleophilaceae bacterium. Classification (GTDB taxonomy): domain Bacteria; phylum Actinomycetota; class Thermoleophilia; order Solirubrobacterales; family Thermoleophilaceae; genus AC-37. The sequence goes on along the minus strand of DATENL010000372.1, from coordinate 17,461 downwards.
GCGACGCCGCCGGCCGCTCGGATGTCGGCGGGAACGCGCTCGAGGGCCATCACCGCGACGGCCCCGGCGGACTCGGCCACGCGCGCCTGCTCGGCGGTGACCACGTCCATGATCACGCCGCCCTTGAGCATCTCGGCGAGGCCGGCCTTGACCCGGAATGTGGCGGTGTCCTTCACCCGGGTCATGTTACCCGGCGCGCGGGCGGGCTCTACTTGAGCCGGAAGGCCTTGATGCGGTCGGCGTAGGCGGACTCGTCGAGGGCGTAAACGCCGTAGGCAAGCGCCTGGATCAGCGACAGCAGGGCGGCGTGCGAGCGCACGAACGCCGGGCTGTTGGACGAGTAGTAGAGCCGCTGGTCAGCAAGTTTGGCCACCTCGGACAGCGTGGCGTCGGCGATCGCGATCGTCGCCGCGCGGCGGTGGCGGGCGAGCTTCATCGCGCGCACCACGAGCGGGTGCGGCCGGCCGGCCGAGAACCCGATCACGAGCGTGCGGTCGTCGATCCGGCCGAGGCGCGCGAGCCCCTCCTGGCTCGGGCTCGCGACGACCTCGCAGCGCAGGTCGAGCAGCATGAGGAGGTGGCGCAGGTAGCTCGCGAAGAAGGCCATCTGGTCGGTGCCGCAGAGCAGGGTGTGCTCGGAGCGCGAGATCGCCTCGATCGCCGCGGCCACCTCGTCGCGGTCCAGCTTCCGCGCCGTCTCGGCCACGTTGACGTGGTCCGCGGCGAGCGCGGCCTCGAACTCGGTCTGGTCGATCGGGAAGAGCGGCGGGGTCTCGAGCGACTCGCCCTCCCCCTCCCCGCGCGCCCGGCGGTACTCGTCGCGCGCGGAGGACTGGAGCTCGGGGAAGCCCTCGAAGCCGAGCGCCTGGGCGAACCTGACGACGGTCGAGCTCGAGGTGTTGGCGCGGCGCGCCAGCTCCTCGGCGGTGTGGAAGGCCGCCTCGTCGAGGTGGTCCACGATGTACTGCCCGACGTCCTTCTGCGAGCGCGAGAACTCGTCGAAGCGCTGGCGGATCTCGGCGGAGAGCGTGAGGGCCGACGTACCTGAGCGGGTCACGCCCAGGTGATTCGCCCGTCGCCCGGGAGTTCCTTCAGCAGGGCGGCGCCGAGTGGCGACGCGCCCCGCGCCTACCTCCCGGCGTCGCGGAAGCGGTCCGAGAGCTGCTCGCCGTCGTGGGTCCAGGTCAGCACGCGGTGGTTGCGCACGAGCGAGTCGAGGTCGATCGCGCCGGAGTCGTCGCCTGTTCGCGAGCCCCAGTGGTCGAGCGTCCGCCGGCCCACCTCGTCGTGCGCCACCACCAGCCGCTCCTCGTAGTACACCTCGCCGACGGGGTCCGGCTCGAACCCCTGGGCGGTGTACGCGTACGCCCCGTCGGGAGCCAGCACTATCCGCTCCACGAAGGCGCTGGGCGGGCCCGGGTCCCCCCATGGAGTGTCGATGTCACGCTGCTCGGGGTGCCGGAGGTCGACGCGGAAGACCCTCACGCCGCCCCAGAACTCGGACGAGGCGTCGGCGTACGTGCGCCGCTTCGCGTACACCACGTACGGGCCCGCGAGCGCGATCGGCGCCACGCGCGTGACCTTGTCGCCCCGCTTGCCGACGCGCGCGAGCAGCACCCGGTCGCCCGTGCGACGGAGACACCCGTACAGGCGCGACCCCTCGCGGTAGGCCACCGCGCGCTCGGTGCGCGCCTTCACCTGCGCCCCGCTCGGCACGTGGCAGCCCCCAGCGGCCCGCGCGGCGGGCGCGACAGTCGCGAGGAGGACGACCAGGGCCAGCAGGGCCGTGACACGAGCCATGGTCGACCGTCCCCTCAGCAGTCGCCCGCGGAGCGCAACTCCGCCGAGCGCTCCTCCGTACCGCTGTCCCATATGACCCGCCTGCCGGCGATTCGAAGCGACCACAGTCCGACGCTCGGGTCGTCGTCGAGCTCGATCCGGCCGCAGGCGTCGACGGCGGTCACGACGTGGCGCGCCGGTTCGTCCCCGCATGGGTCGTCCGGCTCCGCCGCCTCCATCGTCCAGGCGACGTCACCTTCGTGCGAGACGGCGAGATCCCGGATCGCGGGCGGGGTGTAGCAGTCCTCGCTCCGCGGGGCCTCCCCCAGGGCGTCGTGCAGGAGCCGGTGTCCGTCGAGGTCGTACACGCCGACGTGGTTGTCGTCTCCGGTCCAGGCGACGAAGCGACCGCCGATCCGGTAGAAGCCGCCGTCCCCGATGGGATGGGCCTGGCGGATCAGCTGATCCTCGCCGACGTCGGCGATGCAGGCATGGCCCTCGTACTGGCCCGGCGTGCGCTCGAGCTCCCACACCGTTACCCCCTCGGCGTGGCCGCGCACCCACGCACCGTCGGGAACGGTGCACCTCCCGAGGTCCCGGAAGCGCTTCGACCGGCGCACGCCCGATTCGGTCCAGGCAACGCGCCTGCCCCGGCGCTCGAGCGACCGAAGGTCGATGCGGGCATCCGTGCCGCCCGCCATCTGCCAGTAGCCGAGGTCGTCGACGGCCTCGACCTCGCGGACCTCGTGCGCCGGCGAGACGTAGTCCATGAAGCGGTCGGTCCAGTACCACCGCGCGCTGTAGGCGAGGGCGCCGTCGGGCGCGAGCACGATGCGCCGTATCACCGGCAGACGAACGTCGCTGTGGAGAACCCCGACGGTCTCCGGATCGCCGCGCCGGCGCAGGTCGAGCAACCGCACCCGGGCGTAGCCGCGCGGGTAGCGGTGGTTCTCCGGCAACTGCTCGATGACGGCGTACGCCAGCTTGGATCCCGCCGCCACCGCCCGAGTGACCCACTCCTCGGGCTCGAGCGTCTGGGCCTTCACACGCCTGCCGTCCGTGTCGAGGCAGGCGTACAGGTCGCGTGCTCCGCCCCCGCTCGCCATCGTGTAGGCGACGATGTGGCGCGAGCTCGCCCTCACGCGGGCGTGCTTCGGCACGTGGCAGCCCGATGCGGCCCGCGCGGCGGGCGCCACCGTCGCGAGGGAAATGACGACGGCGAACGCCAACGTCACGCGGGCCATACCGAGAGAACCCCTGAGCGCTGGCTAAGTCGCGCGCCGTCAGACGAACTTGGGGTACAGCGTCATGCCGCCGTCGACGAAGAGCGTGGTGCCCACCACGTACTCGGCCTCGTCCGAGGCGAGCCAGGCGATCGCCCCGGCGATCTCCTCGGGCGTACCGAGGCGGCCCCACGGCACCTCCTCCTCCACCTCGCGGCGCTTGTCCGGGTCGTCGATCAGCTCCTGGTTGATCGGCGTGAGGATCGCGCCGGGCGCGACGCTCACGACCCGGATCCGGTGCGGGGCCAGCTCGCGCGCGATCGTCTGGGCCCACAGCTTCATGCCGCCCTTGCTCGCGCAGTAGTGGCCGAAGCTCGGCCACGGGATCACCTCGTGGACGCTCGACACGTTCACGATCGCACCGGGCTGCTCGGCCGCGATCAGGGCGCGGGCGGCCTCGCGCGCGCAGAGGAAAGCGCCCGTCAGGTTCACCGCCAGCACCTTGTTCCACTCGTCGAGCGGCATCTCCACCAGCGGGAACGGCTTCTCGATCCCGGCGTTGTTCACGAGCAGATCGACGGGACCGGCGAGCGCGTCGCCGGCGGCGGCGAACATCTCCGCGACCTGCTGCTCATTCGACACGTCGGCCGCGATCGCGACCGCGCGGCCGCCGGCCTGCTCGATCTCGCCGACGAGGGCGTCGGCGGGCGCGGCGTCGCCGATGTAGTTCACGACGACCTCGGCGCCCTCGGCCGCGAGCCGGGCCGCCGTCGCGCGCCCGATGCCGGTGGCGGCGCCGGTGACCAGCGCCTGGCGCCCGGTGAGCCGCATCTAGCCCGCGGTTCCCGACCGCACCGCCTCGACCCCCTCGGCGGCGGTGGTCCTCACGGGAAGCACCGCACGGACGTTCACGAGGTCGAGCACGCGGCGGATCCGGGCGTTCTCCGGGACCACGAGCGCGAGTCGCTGCTGGCGCGAGGCGAGCCGCTCCGACAGCTCGAACACGAGGTGGACCCCCGAGCTGTCCAGGTAGGTGACGCCGGAGAGGTCGAGCACCACGCCGGCCGCCTCGTTCGGCACCGCGCCGGTGACGAGCGAGCCGATCGGGCGCGCGTTCGCCAGGTCGATCTCGCCGCGCAGCCGGGCAACGACCACGTCGCCCTCGACCTCGATGTCGAGTGCGTCCGCCGCGCTCACGCCGACCCCAGCCGCCGCCGCAGTGTCACGACCGTCCCCTCGCCGTCGCTGTCCACCTGCACATCGTCCATCAAGTCGCGCATGAGTGCCAGCCCGCGCCCGCGGTTGTTGCCGCGCGGGGGGCGCCAGCGGCCGCGGTCGGCGACGGTGAACACGCCGTCGTCGCCCTCGCGCTCGGCGGTCACGGCGAACTCGCGGTCCACCGGGCCGTAGGCGTGCTCGACCGCGTTCGCGGCGGCCTCTCCGACTGCGAGCAGCACGTCGTAGGCCGTGTCCTCGTCAGCACCCGAGGCGAGCAGCCAGCTGCGAAGCGAGCGCCGCATGGCCGACAGCGAGTCGGGCACGGCGGCCACCTGGAGCTCGAGGCGGTCGGCGTCCGTACGGCGCACGACCAGGACGGCCACGTCGTCCTGCCGGCCCTCGGTGCCGGCGGTGAGGCGCGCGCAGAGGGTCTCCGCGGACCCCGCCTCCCGCACGGCCGTCGCCGCGAGCCGGCCCAGGCCATGGTCGAGTGCCTCGTCGCGCCGCTCCACGAGCCCGTCGGTGTACAGCATCAGCGTCTCGCCCACCGCCAGGTGGTCGCCGGTCTGCTCGAACCGGGCGCCCGCGACGACGCCGACGGGCGCCGACCGCGCCCCTTCGAGGAAGCGCGGCTCGCCGCCCGCGGACAGCACGAGCGGGGGCGGGTGCCCCGCCAGCGAGTACTCGAACGACCCGTCCGTGACGTCGAGGATCAGGTACGCGATCGTGGCCATCTCACGGTCCTCGTCGGCCCGGACCATCGCGTTGAGGCGCTCGAGCGCCTCGGCCGGGCCGTCCGCCTGGCGCGCGTACGCCCGCAGCCCCGTCCGCAGCTGGCCCATCGCGGCTGCCGCTCGGACGCCATGGCTCACGACGTCACCCATGACGACGCCCACCCGCCCGCGGGCGAGCGGGATCACGTCGTACCAGTCGCCCCCGACGTGCGCGTCGTCGGCGCTCGGGATGTACCGCGCCGCGAGCTCGAGGCCTCCGATCACCGGCAGCTCGGCCGGTAGGAGGCGCTCCTGGAGCGTTCGGGCGACGCTGTGCTGGCGCGCGCGGTCGATCGCAATGGCCACGCGCTGGGCGGCCAGCTCGAGCAGGACGGCGTCCTCCTCGGTGAAGGTGCGCGGGACGAGCGTCCCGACGTGCAGGACGCCGATCACGCGGCCCTCCACGATCAGCGGCACGCCGAGGAGCGACTTGATCCCCTTCTCGAGCAGGATCGGGTTGAGCACCGTGGAGTGGTCGACCTTCGGGAGGAAGACCGGGCGCCGCTCGGCGGCGATCCGCCCGGCGAACCCGCCCCCGACGGGAATCGTGGTCCCGCGCTCGACCTCCTCCTCCAGGCCCTTGGCAGCGCGCGCCACGAGCTGCTCGCCCGACGCGTCCAGCAGCAGGACCGCCGCGGTGTCGGTGCCGAGGAGCCCGCGCAGGCGGTCGAGCAGCCCGCTCATCAGGTCCTCCTCGATCGAGAAGTAGCCGAGCGCGACGTCGGTGATCGACTGGATCTGGTGGAGCCGCTCCGCCCGCTGCTCGGCCGACGTGCGCGCGCTGCGCTCGGCGTCGAACAGCCGCGCGTGGTCGATCGCGAGGGCCATGCGGTCGGCCGCGAGACGCAGCAGCTCGACGTCGGCGGCGTCGAACTCGCGCCGCACGAGGGTGCCGACGTGCAGGACGCCGAGCACGCGCTCGCCGACGATCAGCGGCACGCCGAGGAGCGACTTGATCCCCTTCTCGATCAGGATCTGGTTGACGACGCGGTCGGGCGTTACGTCCGGAAGGTGGATCGGCCGGCGATCGGCCATCACGCGGCCGGCGAAGCCCGCCCCGTGGGGGATCGTGACGCCGGCGACCACCTCCTCCTCGAGGCCCTTCGACGCGTGCGCCACGAGCACGTTGCGGGCCTCGTCGTGGAGCAGGACGGTGGCCTCGTCCGCCTCCAGCATCGCCGACACGCGGGTGAGCAGCTCCTTGAGGAGCTCGTCGATCGGCAGCCGCGAGAGGCTCGGGTCGGTGACGAGCTGGAGGCGGCGAAGGCGCTCCACGGCCTCGGCGCCGGCCTCTGCCCGGCGGACCAGCGGCTCGCTCGGACCGGCGGGCGCCATCGCGCCCGAAGGTTAGACCCGCTCCCGGGCGCCGTTCAGGGTCCGGTGCTTGCGGTACTGGAGCGGCCCGTTGAAGATCCGGTCGATGAACCCGTAGCTGCGGTCGTGCGCCCAGCTCAGGAGCAGGACCTTCACGTGCACGGTCGCGATCAGGTCGCGGAGCTCCTCGGGGGGCTCGCCCTCGAGGCCCTGGCTCCCGAGCATGTGCGACAGCTCGATGAAGCGCTCGATCTTGGCCGCCCGCGCGGGCTGGTCGAGACCCTCCCAGCTCGGCCGGAGCTCGCGGCGGTAGAAGTCGTCGGGCTCGACCCCGCGCGACTTGAGCCAGCGCAGGTCGGTGGTCGAGCCGGAGGCGAAGACGTCGCGGCAGAGGGCCTCGAGCTGGAACTCGCCGGAGGACGTCCTGAACACCTCGCGCGTGTCCTCGAGCTCCTTCTCGACGAACTCGCGCGATTCCTCGTCGACGAGCCTGCGGCTCCAGCTGCGCTTGTCCGTGCGCGGCCTGCGGAGTCTCATGAGGCCCGGCATGGTGTCAGAACCGCGGCAGCTCCTGTCGCAGTGTCACGACGGGACCGAAGAGGTCGCCCAGCTCGTCGGCGCGCGCGAGCACCGCATCCGCCTCGAACGTGAGCAGCCCGGCGTCCTCGGCCGCCAGGCAACGCTCGACCTCGTCCCAGGCGACGGGGGTCGAGACGGTGGGGCGCTCCCTGGCGCGCAGGGAGTACACGTTCACGGTCGTCTTGTGCTCGTCGTTCTGGCTCCAGTCCACGAACACCCTGCCCTTCCGCAGGTCCTTGCTCATCCGCGAGACGACCTTCTTCGGGTGCTGCTTCTCGAGCAGCTCGGCGACCGCCTTCGCGAACGGCTTGGTCTCGGCGTAGCTCGTCTCGACGTTCAGCGGGACGTAGACCTGGAGCCCCTTCGATCCTGAGGTCTTGGGGAACGACTCGAGCCCGAGCCCCTCGAACAGCTCCCGCACCCAGAGGCCGACCCGGCAGCAGTCGACGACGTCCGCGGGCGCGCCGGGGTCGAGGTCGAAGACCATCATCGTCGGGCGCTCGATCTCGGCGGCGAGCGACAGCGAGGTGTGCAGCTCGAGGTCCGCGAGGTTGGCCGCCCAGACCAGCGTGGGCAGGTCGTTGACGAGGCAGAAGTCGATGTTGCGGCCGTTGCGGCGACTCCAGATCGACGCGGTCTCCACCCAGTCCGGGCGGTGCGACGGGCACTGCTTCTCGTAGAAGGACTTGCCGTCGACGCCGTCCGGGTAGCGCTTCATCGTTAGCGGCCGGCCGTGCAGGTGCGGCATCAGCACGGGCGCGACGCGCGTGTAGTACTCGATCACCTGGCCCTTCGTGAAGCCGGTCTTCGGGTACATCACCTTGTCGAGGTTGGACAGCCGCAGCGTGCGGCCCTCGATCTCGGCCTCGACGGCCTTTCCCTGGAGCCTCGGCCGTTGGTTCACGAGTCCCTTGTACGAGGGGTGGCGGAGGATCCCCTCGTTCGTCCACTCCGTGAACTCCACCTCGCACGCGAGCTGGGGCTCCACGAACCGCGCGCCCCTGGGCGGCCTCGGGTCGCCGTGGAACGGGCTCGTCTCGCGGCGCAGCGGCTGAAGCTTCGCCTGGAGCTCGTCGAGGTCGCGGTCCTTGAACCCGGTGCCGACGCGCCCGCCGTACCGGAGCAGGCCCTCGTCGTCGTTCCGCCCCACGAGCAGCGCTCCGATGCTCGACTCGCGCTTGCCCTCGCCCGGCAGCCAGCCGCCGATCACGAGCTCCTCGCGGAGCTTGTTCTTGACCTTGATCCACGTCCCCGCGCGCCGGCCGGGCTCGTAGGCGGAGTCGAGCCGCTTGGCGACGACGCCCTCGAGGCCCTGCTCGGCGCTGGCCTCGAGCAGCGCGCGCCCCTCGCCCGCGTGGGCGCGCGGGGTCCTCCAGGCGGGCCCGTCGAGCCCCAGCTCGTCCAGCCGCGCGCGCCGCTCCTCGTACGGGAGGTGCATCAGCGGGTGCCCGTCGAGGTGGAGCAGGTCGAAGACCATGTAGGTGGCCGGCAGCTCCTTCGAGCGCCGCTTGATCCGCGTGTCGCCGGTCAGGTGCATCCGCTGCTGGAGCCGGCCGAAGCTGGGGCGCCCGTTCTCGTCGAGCGCGACGATCTCGCCGTCGAGGACGGCTGAGCGCGAGCCGAGCGCGCGGTTCAGCGGCCGCAGCTCGGGGTACTGCGCCGTGATGTCGTTCAGGCGGCGCCCCTCGATGCGCAGCCGGCCGGGCTCGGAGTAGACGAGCGCCCGGATCCCGTCCCACTTGATCTCGAACCCGTAGCGGTCCTCGTCCCGGGGCAGGTCGCCCAGCTTGGCGAGCATCGGCACGACGTGCTCGGGCAGCGGCTCCCGCTCGGGGTCGGCGGGCGGGTCCATCCGGTGGATCATCCAGTCCTTGGGGTCCTTGCCCGCCCGGAAGAGCACGTAGCGGCCCGAGAGCCGCTCCCCGTGGAAGGTGACCATCACCTCGTCGTCCCGGAACTTGTGGCAGTCGTAGGTGCCGCGGTCCCAGACCTTCATGGTCCCGGCGCCGTATTCCCCCTTCGGGATGTCGCCCTCGAAGTCGATGTACTCCAGCGGGTGGTCCTCGGTGTGGACCGCCTTGCGGTTCTCCTTAGGGTCCTGCGGTATCCCGTTCGGGATGGCCCACGACGCCAGCACCCCGTCGCGCTCCAGCCTGAGGTCCCAGTGGAGGCGCCGCGCGTGATGCTCCTGGACCACGAACCTGGCCGTCCCGTCCGCCCCCGGGTCCGCGCCGGCGGGCTCCGACGTCGCCTGGAAGTCCCGCTTGCGCCGGTACTCCGTCAGCTTCTCCGCCACGGGGGGAACGGTAGCCCTCGGTACGCTCAGGGCGTGAAGACACGCCTACCGATACTGGCCGTCCTGCTCCTCGTAGCGCTGCTCGCCGGCTGCGGCAGCTCGGACTCCGAGAAGTCCGACAAGCCCGCCGTCGAGACCAAGCCGAGCCCGTTCCAGGGCGCCGTGGCCGACCCGCCCAAGCCCGCGCCCCCGCTCCAGCTGAAGGACTCGACCGGCCAGACCTTCGACCTCGCGAAGTACAGGGGCAAGGCCGTGCTCGTCACCTTCCTCTACGTGCACTGCCCCGACATCTGCCCGCTGATGGCCAGCAACCTGCACACGGCGCTCAAGCAGCTCGGACCGCAGGCATCGCGGGTGCAGGTGGTGGCGGTCTCGACCGACCCGAAGGGCGACACCCCGAAGACGGTGAAGAAGTTCCTGGCCTCGCACCAGGTGACGGACGAGATGCGCTACCTGCTCGGCTCGAAGTCGCAGCTCGCGGACGTCTGGAAACAGTGGGGGATCATCTCGCGCCGGGACAGGACAGACCCCGAGAAGGTCGAGCACTCCTCGCCGATCTACGGGATCAGCGCGTCCGGGAAGATCACCACGCTCTACCCGGCCAACTTCAAGCCGGCGCAGATTGTGCACGACGCGCCGCTCCTCGCCAAGCAGTAGGCGGCGAAGGTGCAGGGCCGCCGGTACCTGCTCGTCGCGGCGCTCGTGATCGGCGCCCTGGCCGCGGTCGAGCTGGCCACCAGCGGCGGCGGCCCCGACGACGGCCGGCGGCGGGCGCCGGCGCTGCCCGCCGAGGTGCTCACACCGCCGCAGACGACGATCGCGTCGCTCCGCGGCAAGCCGGCGGTCGTGAACTTCTGGGCGAGCTGGTGCGGGCCGTGCGACAAGGAGGCGCCCGAGCTCAGGCGCTTCTCGCGCGACGTGCGCGGGCGCGCGGCGCTGGTCGGCGTCGACTGGAACGACGAGCTCGAGGGCGCGCGCGAGTTCATCCGCAAGAACCGCTGGTCGTTCCCGAACCTCCGCGACGCCGACGGCGTGGTGGGCAACCGCTGGGGCCTCTCGGGGCTGCCGAACACGTTCGTGCTCGACGCGGACGGCCGGATCGTGAAGGTCCTGCGCGGGCCGCAGACTGTCGCGCAGCTCGAGGCGGCGGTGCGGGCGGCCGGCGGCGCCTAGCTCGATCGCCCGGCCGCGTGCGCGCGGCCGTTAGGCTCCGCTCATGGCCGCTACGTGGCCAGAGGAGGTCGATCAGGTCATCGCCGGCGACATGACCGCCGCGCTCGCGTACGTCACGCCCGCGGGCGGCGCCGTCGTCACCGCGGTGGCGCCGATCGGGCTGCGCGACCGCGAGCGCGGGACCATCGGGTTCACGACCTCGCTCGGGTTCGGGAAGAAGCTCGAGCGGATCAGGCGCAACCCGCGCGTCACGCTCGCCTACCACGCGCGCAAGCACGGGTTCGCGGACGGGACCCGCTACGTGATGGTCCAGGGCGACGCCGAGCTCACGCTCGAGCCTGACCGCGACCTGCTCGAGAACGACATCGGGCCCCGCGCCGAACGCTGGCTCGGGCCGCGCAAGAGCGGGCCGTTCTGGGACCGCTGGCTCCAGGAGTACTACGCGGACCGAGTGCCCGTCGACGTGGACGTGCGCCGGATCGTGAGCTGGCCGCAGCTCGACTGCACGGGCGAGGCCGACGTTCACGGCGAGGCGCCGCGGCCGGCCCACGCCCCGCCGCAGGAGCCGCCGAAGAAGGGCGTCGAGCCACGGATCGACTCGGCCAAGGCCGCACGCGCCGCGGGCAAGCTTCCGTACGTGCTGCTCGCGTTCACGGGCGCCGACGGGTACCCGGTCGTCCATCCGGTCACGATCGCGGGCGGCGGCGCCGACGGGATCGCGATCGAAGCCTCGCTGCCGTCGCTCCTGCCGCCGGGCGGCCGCCGCGCCGGGCTCCTGGCGCACGACTACGGCGCCCAGCTGCTCGGGCTCAAGGCGCGCCAGTTCACCGGCTGGCTGACCGCCGAGGAGGGGTCGACGCGCGCCCTGTACGCGCCGCACACGACGTCCGCGTTCCGCGCGCCCGGGAACAAGACGATGCTCCTGCTGGCGAACGGCTTCCTCGCGAAGCGCGGACTCAAGAAGGCGCGTGAGTCCGGCGCGCTCGAGCGGCTGCGCGAGCCCGCGACCTAGCCGGGCCGTCCGGCGCGCACGCGGTCGCCGGTCGTCTGGCGCGCCGGCGGTCGCCGAGGGGGGAGAACTGCGGCGCCGCGTGCGTGTTGGAGGGCTGTGCCGCTCGCTAGCCTCACCCGCCCGGTGTCCGCCGCTCGTCGCCTCGCCACCCCCGCTGCCGGGATCCTCGCCGGACTGACGGCCGCGGCCGCTCTCGCCGTCGCGGCCGCCCCCGCGCAGGCGGCGGTCGAGATCACCGCCAAGCCGGCCCTACGCCCCGCGTTCGAGCGCGACACGAGCGACTACGTCAGCCGCTGCCCGGCGGGCAAGCCGCTGCGGCTCTCGGTCCGCGCCCGCGACGGAGACCGGGTGTCGGTCGCCGGCCACAAGCGGCGCGGCGGCACGTTCGAGCGGAGCGTGTCGCGCAAGCCCGACGGCGCGTTCACGATCCGCGTCGACTCGGGAGACGAGACGACCACCCACCACGTCCGCTGCCTGCCAAAGGACTTCCCCGAGTGGTCGCTCACGTCCAGGGGGCCGGCCCAGGCGCAGTGGTACCTGATCGAGCCGATCGGCCCCACCGCCAGGGGCTACATCGCGTTCTTCGACACGAACGGGGTCCCGGTCTGGTGGCGGCACGCCGCCTCGTTCGGCCCCTGGGACGGCAAGCTGCTCCCGGACGGCAACGTCGCCTACGGGCGCTGGGTGGGCGACCACTTCGGCGTGAACAACAGGGTCGCGTGGGAGGTCCGCCGCATCGACGGGAAGCTGCTGCACGTGCTCCGCGCGGTCGGCAACCCCACCGACACCCACGACTTCCAACAGCTTCCGAACGGCAACTTCCTCCTGATCACCTACCGGCGGCGCTGCTGCGTGAACCTGTCGGCGTACGGCGCGCCGGCGAAGGCGGCCGTCTGGGACGGCGAGATCCAGGAGCTCAGGCCGAACGGCAAGCTCGTCTGGCGCTGGAGCACGAAGGACCACATCCCGCCGTCGTGGACCACGCACGCGGGTGAGTCGAACTACGGCTGGTGGTACCAGACGATCTCGGACACCCACAACCGGCCTGGATCGCCCGAGAGCGCCGCCTACGACCTCGTGCACCTCAACTCCGTCGAGCCCGACGGCGACGGCCTGATCGTGTCGGCGCGCCACATCGACTCGATCTTCCGGATCGACCGCGCGACCGGGAGCATCGAGTGGAAGCTCGGCGGCAAGATGGTGATGGGCAAGAGCCTGACCGTGCTCAACACGCCGTCGGGGTTCGGCGGCGAGCGCCTCTTCGGCGGCCAGCACGACGCCCGGCTCTGGACCGACGGGACCGTCACGGTCCACGACAACGGAAGCTGGCGCGACCGCCCGCCGGTGATGGACAGGTTCAGGATCGATCCGATCGCGCATACGGCGACGCTGCTCGAACGCATCTCCAACCCCGGGATCAGGATCTCGAAGGCGATCGGGAGCACGCGAAAGCTCGCCGGCGGGAACTGGGTCACCTCCTGGGGCGGCGCCCCGGTCGTGACCGAGCAGACGCCGGACGGCGCGTTCGTCAGGGCCTTCGCCTTCGCCGACGGTCGCTGGAGCTACCGCGCGGTGCCGATCGAGCGCGGGCGGCTGAGCGCCTCCTCCCTGCGGCGCGGGATGAGCAAGATGGTCGCGGCGCGGCGCAAGTGACGACGCGGGGGCGGCTGGGCGCGGGCGCAGCGCTGGCGACGGCCGTGTGGTTCGGCGCGGCCGCCGCACCGGCGCCGGCGAAGGTCGAGATCGACGCGAAGCCGAGCCTGCGCCCGGCGTTCGAGCGCAAGGTGTCCGACTACGTGAGCCGCTGCGAGCCGGGCAGGGCGCTCGAGGTCTCCGTCAATGCCACGGACGGCGACCGGGTCAAGGTCGCCGGTACGCGGAAGCGCGGCGGCGAGTACGTGCGCAAGGTGAGGCGGGCGACCGGCGAGGGGTTCGAGATCCGCGTCGACCGGGGCGAGCGGACGACGACTCACCACGTGCGCTGCCTCCCGCGCGACTTCCCCCGCTGGTCGTTCGAGCGGCACGGCTCCGCGCAGGCGCAGTGGTACGTGGTCGCCCCCGTCAAGAAGGAGCCGCAGGGCTACGTCGCGGTCTTCTCCGCGCGCGGGGCCCCGGTCTGGTGGTTCCACTCGTCGTCGTGGGGGCCGTGGGACGGCAAGCTGCTGCCCGACGGCAACCTTGCCTGGGCGCGCTGGTGGGTGGACAACTTCGGGGTCCGCGACGAGGCGGCCTACGAGGTGCGCCGCCTCGACGGCCGCCTCGTGCGCACCGTGCGGACGGTCGGGAACCCCACCGACACGCACGACATGCAGCAGCTTCCGAACGGGAACGTGCTCGCGATCAGCTACCGCCGGCGCTGCTGCGTGGACCTCTCCGCCCACGGCGCGCCGAAGGACGCCGAGGTGTTCGACGGCGAGATCCAGGAGCTCGACCCCGCGGGCCGGCTGGTGTGGCGGTGGAACTCGAAGGACCACATCCCGCTCTCGTGGACGCGCGAGGCGTGGTGGGAGCTCGAGCGAAGGACGGTCCCGATCGAGCCGGCGACCGAGAACGCGTACGACCTCGTGCACCTGAACTCGGTCGAGCCGGACCGCGACGGGCTGATCGTCTCGGCGCGCCACCTCGACTCGGTCTTCAGGATCGACCGCGAGACGGGGGCGATCGACTGGAAGCTGGGCGGCAGGCACGTCCCGGGCACGAGCCTGAAGGTCGTGGGCGACCACCCGTCGCCGCTGCTCGGCGGCCAGCACGACGCGCGCCTCTGGAAGGACGGGACGCTCACCGTCCACGACAACGCGAGCTGGACGGACAACGGCCCGGCCGCCGACCGGTTCGCCATCGACCCGGCGAAGCGCACCGCGCGGCTCGTCGAGCGGGTCCAGAACCCGCACGTGAAGTACGAGACCGCGATCGGCAGCGCGCGCAAGCTTCGCGGCGGCAACTGGGTGGTGTCGTGGGGACCGTCGCCCGAGGTGACCGAGCAGCGCGAGTCGGGTGCGATCGTGCGCCGGTTCCGCTTCAGGGACCGCTTCACCTACCGGGCCGCGCCGATCGAGCCCGGCGCGCTGAGCGCCTCGGCGCTGCGGCATGGAATGGACCGCATGAAGGCGGCACAGCGGGGAGCTCGCCGGTGAGGGGTCCAGCCCGCATCGGCGTCGCGCTACTCGGGTGCCTGGCCCTCGGCGCCGGGGCCGCGGACGCGTCGGTGAAGATCACGACGAAGCCCCCGCTGCGGCCGTCGTTCAGCTCGAGCGTGTCGGACTACGTGAGCCGATGCGAGCCGGGCAAGCCGGTCGACGTCTCGGTGCGCGCGACGAACGGGGACCGCGTGAAGGTGGCGGGCACCGGGAAGCGCGGCGGCGAGTTCGTCCGCAGAACGAAGCGCGCGGCCGGCGCCGGGTTCGCCATCCGGGTGGAGCGCGGAGACGAGACGAAGACGCACCACGTCCGCTGCCTGCCGAAGGACTTCCCGCGCTGGTCGTTCAAGCGCGACGGCAGGCCGCAGGCGCAGTTCTACGCGCTCGAGCCCGTGGGCAAGCACGCGCTCGGGTACACGGCGATCTTCAACACCGACGGCGTCCCGATGTGGTGGCACTACAGCGGCTCGTACAGCCCGTGGGACACGAAGATCCTCGCCAATGGCCACATCGCGTGGGCGCGGCGCTTCCTCGACCACTTCGGCGTCCGCGACGAGGACGCGTACGAGGAGCACCGCCTCGACGGCACGCTCGTGCGGCTGATCCGCGCGGTCGGAAACCCGACCGACACCCACGACCTGACGGAGCTGCCGAACGGCAACTTCTACGTGATCGCCTACCGGCGGCGCGACCACGTGGACCTCCGGCCGTGGGGCGGCCCGGCCGACTCGAGCGTGTTCGACGGCGAGATCCAGGAGGTCACGCCCGCCGGCGACCTCGTCTGGAGGTGGAGCACGAAGGACCACCTGTCGCCCGGCGAGACCACCGCGAAGTGGTGGGACCAGGTGCTGAGCGCTCCCAAGGACCGGCTCGACACGCAGGCCTACGACCTCGTGCACGTGAACTCCGTCGAGCCCGACGGCGACGGCTTCGTCTTCTCCGCGCGGCACGTGGACGCCGTCTACCGGGTCGACCGCAGCACCGGGCGAATCGACTGGAAGCTCGGCGGCACGCACACGGCGCGGAGCCTGACCCTCGCCGGCCCCCACCCCACGCCCGTCTTCAGCGGGCAGCACGACGCGCGGCTCTGGACCGACGGCACGCTCACCGTGCACGACAACGCCAGCCACGCGGACCGGCCGCCGTCGGCGTTCCGCTACCGGATCGACCCCGCGAAGCGGACGGCGCGGCTCGTGGAGACCGTCGTGAACCCGAACGTGAAGTTCTCGCTGGCCCTCGGCGGGGCCCGGAAGCTGCCCGGCGGCAACTGGGTCGTGGGCTGGGGCCACTCGACGCTCGTGACCGAGCAGACGCCGGACGGCCGCTTCGTGACCACGTTCAACTTCCACCGCGACCACTGGAGCTACCGCGCCAACCCCGTCCTGCCCGGCCGGCTCAACCCCGCCGCGCTGCGGCGCGGGATGGACCGGATCGCGAAGCGGGCCGGCGGCTAGGGGCACGTGCGCCGGCTGCTCGTCGCAACGGCGGTGGCCGCGGCGCTGGGGGCGCCGGCCGGCGCGGCTGCGAGCGTCGAGATCGAGGCCGACCCCGGGCTCCACCCGCACTTCAGCCGCGCCGTGAGCGATTACGTGGCGCGCTGCCCGAGGAGCGGCACGCTGGTCCTGTCCGTGCGTGCGACGGGCGGCGACCGGGTCGCTGTCGGCGACCGGGAAGCGAAGGGCGGGGAGTTCGTGGAGACGGTCGAGCGCCGGCCCGGCGAGGCCGTGACCGTGCGCGTCGAGTCGAGCAGCGGCTCGGGCGCCCACCACGTGCGCTGCCTGCCGCGCGACTTCCCGCGCTGGGACAGCTCGCGGCCGCTCCCGCCACAGGCGCACGGCTACGTGGTGACGCCGAACGGACGCGACACGAAGGGCTACGTAGCGATCCTCGACCCGCGCGGGACGCCGGTGTGGTGGCGGCGGTCGTCGTCCTACGGCCCGTGGGACGCGAAGATCCTGCCCGGCGACCACATCGCGTGGACCCACTACAAGGGCGGGCCGTTTGGCCAGCTCGAGGCGTACGGCTACGAGGAGCGCAGGCTCTCCGGCCGCCGCGTACGGCGGATCCGCACCGACGCCACCCCGACGGACACGCACGACCTCCAGCGGCTGCCGAACGGGCACTACCTGGCGCTCACGTACGTCGCGCGCGACGGCGTCGACCTGCGCCGGTACGGCGGCGACCGCGAGTCGCGCGTGTACGACGGCGAGCTCCAGGAGCTCACGCCCGGCGGCCGCGTGGTCTGGCGCTGGAGCTCGCGCGGCCGGATCAGGACGTCGGAGACGCTCTGGTGGGACGTCCTCAACGGCGCGCAGAGGCACAAGGAGCCCGACGAGCGCTTCTGGGACCTCGTCCACATCAACAGCGTCGAGCCCGCCGGCGGCGACCTGATCGTCTCGTTCCGTCATGTGGAGGCGATCTACAAGATCGACCGCGCGACCGGCAGGATCCTCTGGAAGCTCGGCGGGACGAGGCGACCGGAGAGCCTCGACGTCGTCGGCGACCCGCTCGGCGACAGCCCGTTCGGGGGGCAGCACGACGTCCGGCTGTGGAAGGACGGGACCCTGACGGTCTTCGACAACCAGTCGGGCAACGACCGCGCCCCGCGTGCCGTGCGCTACCGGATCGACGAGCGAGCGCGCACGGCCACGCTGCTCGAGCAGATCCACCCCCCGCGGTCGCTCGAGTCGGGGTTCGCCGGCAGCGCTCGCAAGCTCGACGGCGGCGACTGGGTCGTCTACTGGGGCGGCACGCCGCTCTTCACCGAGCAGCGGCCGGGGTCGGGCAGGCAGGTGCTCGCGCTGACGCTGCACCGTGGGCACTGGGGCTATCGGGTCGTCCCGCTGCCGGAGTCGATCTCGATCGGGTCGCTGCGGCGCGCGATGGACCGCCTCGTCGCGGGCGCGCGCAGGGCGTCGTGGCGCTAGGCGCGCGCGCAGCCGCGGGCGCCATGGCCG
>DATENL010000371.1:0-3605 GCA_035275105.1 Thermoleophilaceae bacterium | reverse complement strand
CGCCACCCGGTCCACGTCCCCGGCGCCCAGGGTGAGCAGCACGTCGCCCTCGCCGAGGATCGACCCGAGCAGCCGCTCGGCGTCCTCGTGCCGGGGCGTCCAGTAGACGGGCCGGCCGCCCGACGCGTCGGCGGTCGCGGTCGCGACCATCCAGCCGCTCACGCCGGGGTGGTCCTCCGCGCGCTCGCGCGCGGGGTAGACGTCGAGCACGCAGGCCGCGTCCGCCAGGGCCAGCGCGCGCCCGAACTCCCGGGCGAGCCGCTCCGTCCTCGAGTACAGGTGGGGCTGGAAGCAGGCGACGAGCCGGCGGGGATCGAGCGTGCGCGCCGCCTCGAGGGTCGCGCGCACCTCGGTCGGGTGGTGGGCGTAGTCGTCGTAGACGACGGCGCCCGAGGGCGTGCTGCCGGCGCGCTCGAACCGGCGGCGGGCGCCGCTGAAGCTCTCGAGGGCGGCGGCCGCGTCCGCCGGCTCGACGTCAGCCTCGCGGCACGCCAGGATCGCTGCGAGCGCGTTGAGGACGTTGTGCGCCCCGGGCACCTGGAGCCGCACCTCCGCGCCGAAGGCGGTGAAGCGGGCCCCGGCGGCGTCGAGGACGAGGTCGCCGGCGTCCGCCGCGCCGTACGTCACGTCCGCGTCCACCCCGGCCGCGTCCCACGCGATCGTCCGGCCCGCAGCGGCCGCGAACTCGGCGAACGCCTCGGCGATCTCGCCCGGCGTGCGGTAGGTGGCGTGGTGGTCGAGCTCGACGTTCGTGATCACCCCCACCTCGGGAGCGAGCTTGAGGAACGAGCGGTCGGACTCGTCGGCCTCGACCACGATCCAGTCGCCGTCGCCCCAGCCGGCGTTCCGCCCCGTGGTCCGCAGCTCGCCGCCGATCAGGTAGCCCGGATCGTGCCCGGTCGCGATCAGCACGTGGGCGACCATGCAGCTGGTCGTGGTCTTGCCGTGCGTGCCCGTGACGGCGATGCACGGCCGCAGCCGCGCGACCTCGGCCAGCAGGTCGCTGCGGTGGAGCACCGGGCGCCCGGCGACCTCCGGGTTGTCCGCCGCGATCGCCGTCGAGACGATCACCTCGGCGCCGTCCGGGACGTTGGCCGCGTCGTGGCCGATCGCCGGCTCGACGCCCTCGGCGCGCAGCGCGTCCACGTAGGGCGACTCCGCGCGGTCGGACCCGGTCACCTCGGCGCCGAGCGCGCGCGCGACCAGCGCCAGGCCGCTCATCCCGGCGCCGCCGATGCCCACGAAGTGCAGCCGCCTGCCGCTCCAGCTCACGGCGGTGAGGCTAGCCGTGAACCCGGGCGGGAAGCGGGTATCGGTAGGGTCCGGAACCGAACCGACGGAAAGGAGCCGGGCATGCCCTACGAGGTCCCTGCCCTCCCCTACGACTATTCAGCCCTGGAGCCGCACATCGACGAGCAGACGATGCGGATCCACCACGACAAGCACCACCAGGCCTACGTCGACAAGGCGAACGCCGCGCTCGAGGGAACGGAGTGGGCGGACCGGCCAGTCGAGGAGGTCCTCCAGAACCTCGACAAGCTGCCCGACGACAAGCGCACCGCCGTCCGCAACAACGGCGGCGGGCACGCGAACCACTCGTTCTTCTGGCAGATCATGAGCCCGGACGGCGGCGGAGAGCCCAGTGGCGATCTCGCGAGCGCGATCGACGACGCCTTCGGTGGGTTCGGCGACCTCAAGTCCAAGTTCGCCGAGGCGGGTGTGGGCCGATTCGGCAGCGGCTGGGCGTGGCTGGTGCACGACGGCAGCGGCCTGGCCGTGACCAGCACGGCCAACCAGGACACGCCCGTCAGCGACGGGCAGACGCCGCTCCTGGGCGTCGACGTCTGGGAGCACGCCTACTACCTGAAGTACCAGAACAAGCGCCCTGACTACATCGAGGCGTGGTGGAACGTCGTCAACTGGGACGAGGTGGCGCAGCGGTTCGGCGCCGCGGGCGGCCAGTAGGCGCGAGGAGTTGGGCCGGGCGGCGGCGCCCAGCGACGCCGCCGCACCGCTCAACGTCGTATCTTTCCCGAGGGACGTCGGTAAAGGGGGGCGTGTAAAGACATGACTGCGCTCGAACTAACGACCAGCGACCGCAACGGCGGCTCGCAGATCGTGCTGACGGGCGAACTCGACATCGCAACGGCTCCGAAGCTCGAAGAGGAGGTTCGGCGGCTGGAGGGCGAGGGCCGCAAGCTGATCGTGATCGACCTCCGGGGGCTCGAGTTCATGGACTCGAGCGGCCTGCGAGCCCTGCTCGCGGCCGACACGCGTGCACGCGAGCGCGGCGCGCGCCTGGTGATCGTCCGCGGCGACGAGCGGATCCAGCGCGTGCTGAGGATCACGCGGCTCGACGAGCGGCTGGAGATCGTCGACGACTCCGAGGCGGTCCCCGCCTAAGCGGGGACGCCTCCTAGCCGGCGTCGATCTCGAACCAGACGCGGATATCGGCGCCGCGGTCGACGCCCCATCGGTCCGCGAGGCGGTCGACGAGGTGGAGGCCCCAGCCGCCGGCCTCGAGGCGCGGCTTCTGGCGCGGGGTCGGGTCGAAGCCGCGACCGCCGTCGGCGACCTCGGCACGCACCCGGCCGTGGGTGACCGAGACGGCGACCGCGATCTTGGCGCCGGCGGGGGCGCCCGAATGACGAACGGCGTTGGTCACGATCTCGCTCAGGAGGAGGCGGACGTCGTCCAGCGCGTCCGCGTCGGCGCGGCCGTCGAGCGCGCCCACCGCGGCGCGGGCCTCCGACGCGGCTGACGAGCCGACGTCGAGCTGGACCTCGATGCGCGGACCGTACGCGCCGCCGCCCGAGGACGGGAACGGCGCCCTCTGGCTGAGGGCGTGGAAGGGCCGGTCGTAGGCCTGGCTGAGCGCGTCAGGCAGGCGAGCTGTCTGGATCTCGGGTGCTCTCAACGGGATCCTCCGACGGGTTGAGGGGTGCCCCCCGTCAATGAGGCTTATTCCCGGGCTGTCGGTACGAAAACGTGCCGGGCGTCACCCTTCACTTCCCTGCGTGCGGCCGGCTTTGGTCCCCTCGACCTCGCCGATCACCGCCTCGGCTATGCGGTCCGCGGCGTCCGGCCGCGCCAGGCGCCGTGCGGCGCCGGCCATGGCGCGCAGCCGCTCGGGGTCGCCGATCAGGGCCTCCACCTCGGCACCAAGCCGGTCGGCGTCGAGCTCCGCGTCGGGCACGACCACCGCCGCGCCGGCGTCCGCCATCCAGCGGGCGTTGCCCGACTGGTGGTCGGCTGTCGCGTGCGGGTAGGGCACGAGGATCGCCGGCAGCCCGGCGGCGGCGAGCTCGAAGACCGACCCTCCGGCGCGGGCGACCGCCAGATCGCACGCCGCGAGCGCGTCCGCGAACGGCTCGACGTACTCCACGAGCCGGTAGTGCGGCGGCGGGCCGGCCGCGTCGAGGCGCTCGCGCAGCGACGGGAAGTCGCGCCGCCCGCTGGCGTGCAGCACGGAGCAGGGGGACTCGGACCCGAACGCCCCGAGCGCCGCCTCGTTGATCGTCCGGGCGCCGATCGAGCCGCCGAAGACCAAGAGGCAGGGCCCGTCCGGCGGCAGCCCGAAGCGCTGGCGGGCCGCGGCGCGGTCG
>DATENL010000370.1:0-11844 GCA_035275105.1 Thermoleophilaceae bacterium | reverse complement strand
GGCTCGGGCAGCGGCCGGCCGGCGGCGGGCGACCCTTCGGCGGGCGGCTCGGTAGCGGGCGCCGCCTCGGAGTCCGGAGGCGCGGGCGGCGCCACCGACGCGTGCTCTCCGCTCTCGCGCTCCCGCACGACCTGCGGCGCGGGCTTCACGAACGCCCCCGACTCCGACAGCTTCACGGCCGCGGTCGCGCGCTCGCTCACGATCCGCCCCTCCTCGTCGATCCCCGCCACGGTGACGACGGCGTCGGAGTCGGCCTCGAACGGTGCGACCCAGCTCAGCGTCCGCTGCTCGCCCGAGGCGAGCGCGAACGGCTCCGACAGCGGACTCCCGTCGCGCGCGAGCGGCTGGAGCTCGCGCAGCTCGAGCTCGCCGTCGTTCTCGAGCCCCAGCCGCCAGGTGACCTCACCGGGCACGGAGGCCGAGTCGAGCTCGAGGGTCAGCGCGAGCCGCGAGCCCGCGGCGCGGACCTTCTCCCAGCGGACGTCGAACAGCCGGCAGTCGCTGACGCTCGTGAACATGACCGGCGTGGCCCACTCGAGGCCGTAGCCGTCGGCGAACATCCCGCGCCGTGCATCGGCCAGCGCCTCGTCCACGGGGTGGCTGCGGGCGACCGAGGTGTAGAAGCAGCGCGCGAAGCTGAGCGCGGCGTCGTCGGATATCTCGAACTGCATCGCGATCACCGCCGGCAGCCCGTACTGCATGAGGCTGCCCGCGATGCCGCCCCATTCGTCCGCCACGCGCGCCCCCTCGCAGGCGTTGATCACGGCGAGCCGCAGCGTGTGGTGGTCCGACAGGATCGTCCCCAGCTCGGTTCCGGTCACGCGGTGGCTGCGGCCCGCCGCTCCCTCGAACAGGAGCACGCCGTCGTCGGACGCCTCGTCGAAGTCGCCGTGGCCGACGAAGTGGAAGACGTGGTACCGGCCGCTGTTCAGCCGCTCGAGCAGCCCCCGCAGCGTCGCCTCCTCGACCCAGTCGATCTCGAGCAGGTTCTCGCGGTCGAGCTCTCCGCACGCCCTCGTGAGGTGCTCGCGCTCGGCGCCGGTGTCGAGGCTCCTGACGTCGCCGGGGCTGCTGACCATGCCCAGCACGCGAAGCGGCGGCTCGACCTGGAGCGGCCGCGGCCGCACCGGCAGGTCCACGTAGCGGACGACCGGCGTGTAGGCGGACGTGGAGACGAACTTGGGCCGGTCCCAGAGCAGCTCCCACGGCACGTTTCGGAGCTTCGGCGCGCCCTCGAGCTCGAGCATCAGTCGCAGCCCATGGTCCTCGCTCCGTGCCTCGGAGAGCGACATCCGCATGACGTCGCGCGCGGTCCCCTGGAAGACGAGGTCGAACAGGCGGCGCCCGAACTCGCGGGCCAGCGCGGACTCGTCGGTCTCGATCCGGCGGCGCGCCGCGCGCGGGCGGCTGACGGCGCTCGCCACGGCGTCGAGGTCGGGCATGTCGGCCGGCACCTCGAAGTGAGCGCGCCCGTCGCCGCCGGGCCCCTGGACGATCACCTCGTAGGTGTGCTCGTGCAGCGCCTCGACGCGGACGTTGAGTGTGCGGTACTCGATCACGCGCCCGGCTCGTCGGCGGGCCGTTCCCAGTGGACGACCACGCGGAAGTTCGCCTCCGCGGCGCCCTTCGCCACCACGAACCCCGCCTCCCCGCTCAGCGACAGGCCGAGCTCCAGGTCGATCGCCCTGACCTCGGCCGAGCCGTGCAGCTCGTCCACGATGTCGCGCAGCGCGCTCGCGACGCCGCCGAGGCTCTCCTGGAGCGTGTGGGCGCTCCGCTCGATCAGGTCCGGCGCCGCGCTGCCGCGCATCGTGCGACCGCCGGCCGCCTCCTCGACCTCGATGGTCACGGTCCCACCCGACGCGGTGGGCACCTCCATGAACCGCGTCACGCCGTCGTCCTCACAGGTTCCTGCCTTCGCTCAGGTGAACACTAAGGCGAATACGCCAACTAAGTCAAGCGCTTCGTCCTTACGAACCGGCCGTCAGAGGCCGTGCTCTGCGAGCCACCGCTCGAGCACCGCCCTGAAGGCGGGCGCCTCGCGCTCCAGGGCGAGGAAGTGGCCTCCACCCTCGACGAACCGCAGCGTCAGGTCGTCCGCCCCCGTGAAGTCGGCCGCCTGCGCGTCCGCGTCCGCGTGCGCGAAGAGCGCGTCGCGCGTGCCGTACACGAGCAGGACCGGCGCCCTGACGAGCGGCGCGAACTCCGGGTTGCGCTCGATCTGCGAGAACGACGCGTGGATCCCGCACGGGTCGCGCTCGTGCGCCCGGTACAGCGCGGCGGCGACGAGCGGGTCGGCGTCCGCGAGCATCACCCCCTCGTCGGCTCTCAGGAAGTGGTAGCGGTAGAACGGCGCGCCAGCCGGCGTCTTCTCCTGCCCGCTCGCGCACTCCTCGGTGCCGGGAGTCACCGCCGCGGCGAACGTGGCGCCCACGTGGTCCGACCAGCTCTCGATCCCCAGCGCGTCGACGTCGCCGAAGGAATACGCCTCCGTCTCCGCGACGTGCCCGCCGAACGAGAACCCGAAGAGCGCCACGCGTCCGAACGGGCGCGGCTGCCAGGACCCGGCTCCGTAGGTGCCCTCACGCAGCTGCCCGACGACCTGGTGAGCCATGTCGGCCATCGAGCCGCCGCAGAGCGACATCCCCTGCGGCGCGTCGCTCGACCCGTATCCGAGCTGGTCGATCGTCACCGACACGTGGCCCGCTCGCGCGAGCTCGCGCGTCGTGTCGTAGCCGGGCGCGGCCCGGAAGCGCCAGGCCGCCTCCCCGAGGATGCTGCCGTGCAGGTAGAGCGTGACCGGCGGCGACCGCGGCGCGACCAGCAGGGGACGCGGCGCCGTCAGATGCCCGCGCAGCGTGTACGACACGCCGTCGCTGGTGCACGGGTCGGGAGTCCGGTTGACGTTCGCGACCCGGAAGGACAGCGGGACGTCGACGACGTCGTCGGCGCGAGCGCCACCCGCGAGGGCGAGCGCCCCCGCGACAAGCGCGACGCCTACAGCCACCCCCCTGCCGCGCACCCCTGGAGGATCCGTCCTCAGCCGGCGAAGTTCAATCCCCCGGCCGGGGGTTTGAGCGCAGTCGTGGGGGGTTCGGGCGAACCCGTCTCCGTTTTGGCCCTACTCCCCCGACTCCGCCTGCGCCGGCGCCCGGCGCCTGCCGCGCCCGCCGCGGCGACCCCGCCTGCGGCGCGGGCCGGACTCGTCCCCGTCGGAGTCGCCGTCCGCCCCGGCGCCGTCCGACTTCGGCGGCGGCTGGCCGTCCACCAGCGACGCCGTCGCCGCCGAGCGACTGACGGAGTCGATCCGCACGAGGCGCTTCTCGCCGATCAGGGACCCGGCGCCGGCGACCGAGATCACGTAGCCGTCGACCTTGGCCACCGCGTCGTCCTCCTCGTACATGTGCGGCTCCTCGATCGTCACGTGCACCTCCTCGCCCTCGCGGAACGGGAGCGCGCGCTCCTCGACCTCGGTGCTCGAGCCCTCCATGGCCACCGCGAAGTAGTCGATCGGCAGCGCGTCCGAGCCCTCGAAGTGGAAGTGCCGGCCGAGCTCCTTCTCGAGCTCGAGCACGGGCCGGCCCGGCCCGTTGAGCAGCACGTTCGAGACCGCCGGGTGCACCTGGATCAGGAACGCCTCCGGCTTCGGCTTCTCGGCCACCAGGTCGCGCAGCTTGCGCTCGACCTCGATCGCCACCGTCTCCTCCGAGAGGACCACGCCCTCGCCGTCGCACGTCGGACACGTGGTGGTGAGGATCTCGCGCACGCCGTCGGTCACGTTCTGGCGCGTCATCTCGACCAGCCCGAGCGGCGAGATCTCCATCACGTAGGTCTTGGTGCGGTCCTCGTCGAGCATCTTCCGCAGCGTCTTGAGCACCGCATCGCGGTTGCGGGCGCGGGCCATGTCGATGAAGTCGATGACGATGATCCCGCCGATGTCGCGCAGCCGAAGCTGGCGAACCGTTTCCTCGGCGGCCTCCAGGTTGGTCTTCGAGATCGTGTCCTCGAGCCGCGCGCCCTTCCCGCGCCCGGTGAACGACCCCGAGTTCACGTCGATCACCGTCATCGCCTCGGCGTAGTCGATCATCAGGTAGCCGCCCGACGGCAGGTCGACGCGCCGGTTGAGCGTCGACTGGATCACGTCGTCCACGCCGTAGCGCTCGAACAGCGGCTCCTCGTCCTTGTAGAGCTCGACGCGCTCCACGAGCTCGGGCGCCGTGCGGGTGAAGAACGAGGTGAGCCGCTGGTGCTGCTTCTCGTCGTCGACGATCGCCCGCTCGAACTCCGCCGAGAAGATGTCGCGCACCACGCGAACGGAGAGGTCGGCCTCCTGGAAGACGAGCGCCGGAGCAGTCGCCTCCTCGGCGCGCTTCTGGAGCAGCTCGTGGAGCTTGTGCAGGTACTTGATCTCGCGCTCGAAGTCCTCGCGCGAGGCCCCCTGGGCCGCGGTGCGGATGATCGCTCCGCCGCCCTTCAGGTCGAGCTTCGCGGCCCGCTTGCGGAGCTTGTCGCGCTCGTTGTCCGGCAGCCGCCGCGAGACGCCGACGCCCTCGCCCTGGGGCACGTACACGAGGTAGCGCCCCGCGATCGAGAGCTGCATCGACAGCCGCGCGCCCTTCGTCTTCAGCGGGTCCTTGACGACCTGGACGATGATCTCCTGCCCCGGCTTGAGCAGCTGGGCGATGCGCTGCCCCTTGCCGCCCACCCGGCCGCGGCGCTGGACCTCCACGCCCGGCATGACGATGTCGTCCACGTGCAGGAAGCCGTTCTTGTCGATGCCGATGTCGACGAAAGCCGCCTCGAGCCCGGGCAGCACGTTGTCCACCCGGCCCTTGTAGATGTTCCCGACGATCGAGCGGCTCCAGCGCCGCTCTATGTACAGCTCACCGACGCGCCAGCCCTGAGGCACGGCGCCCTTACGAGAGCCCCTTCCGCGGCCTCTCCGGCCGCTCGCTGCTGCGCCGTCCTCCTTACCGGAGGGCTTTCCCTCCGCCTCGAGGATGGCGACCCTTGTTTCGCCACGGTCGACCGTGACGAGCACTTGCTTTCTCAAAAGTTCCTCTCATGCGACTAGCTCGCGGCGCTTGGCCAGGGCCGACATGCGCGCTTGCACGTGGACCGACTGCAACAGGCCGACCGCGAGGAAGGTGACGATTACCGAGGAGCCGCCGTAGCTGAACAGCGGTAACGGGACTCCGGTGATGGGCATGATCCCGATGGTCATGCCGACGTTGACGAAGATCTGGAACATGAGCATCGCGGCGACTCCGCCGGCTATCAGTGCCCCGTAGAGGTTCTTCGCCATGGTCAATATTCGGAGCGCTCGCCATATCAGGAGCGCATACAGGGACAGTACGAAGGCCGCCCCCACGAATCCAAACTCCTCGCCCACCACGCTGAACACGAAGTCGGTGTGGTGCTCGGGGAGGAAGTCGAGCTTTGTCTGGGTCGCGTTGTCGGGACCGCGACCGGTCTTCTGACCCGAGCCGATCGCCACCTGCGACTGCCTGAGCTGGTAGCCCTGGCGGCGCGGGTCGTCGGTCGGGTTGACGAACGCCGTGAGGCGGTCGACCTGGTACTGCTTGAGCGGGTGCACGCCCACCGCGGGCGCGGCGACGAGCACGGTCATCACTATCGCCGCGGTGACCGACCCGATGACCAGGAAGTGGGTCCACTTGGTGCCCGCGACGAACAGCACTGCACAGGCGATCGCCATGTAGACCATGCCCGAGCCGAGGTCCGGCTGGATCACGACGAGCATGGCCGGCAGGATCGCCAGGAGCAGGATGCGACTGGTGGTCTCCTTGTCGTGGAGTCGCCGCATCCGGTCGACCACGAACCCGGACAGCGCCACGATCAGCAGCACCTTCCCGAGCTCGGACGACTGAAGCTTGAAGAACGGCAGGTCGATCCAGCGCTTCGACCCGCGCGTGGCGGTGCCCAGCGCGAGCGTGAGCAGGATCAGACCGATCATCGCGCCGTATATGCCGAGCTTGAGCTCGCGCAGGCGCGAGTAGTCGAAGCGCGACAGGACCAGCATCAGGAGCAGGCCGACGATCCCGTACACGATCTGGCGCGTGAGGTAGTAGTCGGGCACGCCGGGGATGTCGTCGCGCGTGGCCGTGCCCACGACGTACGAGCCGACGCCGATCAGGCCGAGCGTCGCGAGCAGCAGGAGCGGGTCCAGCTGGAGCCACCACATGCCGAAGCGCGGCTTGTAGTCCTCGAAGGACTTGACCTGCGAGCCGAGCGCCGCGTTCATCCCTGCAACCTATCCATACGGGTTGACGCCGGCGGTCGAGCCCTTGGTGGGGCCGTGGTCCCT
The DNA here is from genome assembly GCA_035275105.1 of Thermoleophilaceae bacterium. Taxonomy (GTDB): domain Bacteria; phylum Actinomycetota; class Thermoleophilia; order Solirubrobacterales; family Thermoleophilaceae; genus AC-37. Next base: position 5,519 of record DATENL010000370.1, on the reverse strand, counting down.
GATGCCGAACAGCACCGACAGGATCCGGCGCACCTGGGGCGCGGCGGTCTCCGCGCCGAAGCCACCGTGCTCGGCGGTCGAGACGACCACGTAGCGCGGGTTCGGGTACGGGGCCAGCGCGAGGTACCACGACTGGTCGGCGCGGCCGGCGCCCTTCTGGGCGGTGCCCGTCTTGCCGGCGATTGGGATCTTGAAGTCCTTGAAGACGGGGTACGAGGTGCCGCCCGGCGACGCGGCGGCCAGGCGCAGCCCCTCGAGGATGGCCGAGCGATAGCTCGCGTCGATCGGCAGCTTGCGCCGCGGCGGCGTCCGGAGCTCCTGGATCACGCGGCCCTCCGAGTCCTCCACACGCTGGCCCAGGTGCGGCCGCACGACGTAGCCGCCGTTCGCGATGGCCGCGTAGGCGACGGCCATCTGCAGCGGGTTGACCTGCACGTCGCCCTGGCCGACCGACAGGTTGATGTTGTCGCCGACCGACCACGGGCGGTCGAAGAACGGGTCGTGGCGCTTGTACTTGCGGTTGCGCCACTCCGGGCTCGGCACGACCCCGGCGAGCTCGCCCGGGAGGTCGATCCCCGTCTTCCGGCCGAGCCCCAGGCGGTGCGCCCAGCGCTGGATCAGATGGCCGTCGCCGGCGCCGTTCGCCTCGAGACCGAGCCGGTAGAAGAAGACGTCGCTCGAGACCTGGAGCGCGCGCCGCAGCGCGAGCGCGCCGTTGCTCACGTGGCCGGCGTTCCAGAACGTGATGCCGCCGACCTTCAGGTTGCCGCCGTCGTACTGGACGGTGTCCGGCGAGATGAGCCCGCCCTCGAGCGCGGCCGTGGCGGTGACGAGCTTGAAGGTCGAGCCGGTGGGATAGAGGCCCTGCGTCGCGCGGTTGGTGAGCGGCGCGCCGTTCAGCGGATTTGACAGCCGCTTGTAGTCCGACTCCTTGATGATCTTGGCGAAGATGTTCGGGTCGAACGACGGGTTGCTGCCCATCGCGCGGACCTCGCCCGTCTTCACGTCCATCACGACGAACGCGCCCTCGTCGCCGGCTATCGCCTCCTGGCCGACCTTCTGGACGTCGAAGTCCACGCCCAGGCGCAGCTGGCGGCCCGGGATCGGCACGCGCTCGTTCAGCTCCTGGCGCGCGTTGCCGAGCGCGTCCACCGACACGCGCCGCGCGCCGTCCTTGCCGCGCAGGTAGCGGTCGTATGAGTACTCCACGCCCGACTGGCCCACGCGGTCGCCCTGCTTGACGCCGCGATAGCGGTCCTGCTTGAGCTGCTTCGCGTTCACCTCGCCGACCGTGCCGAACAGGTGGGCCCCGACCGTGCGGTACGGGTACTTGCGCAGGGCGAGCTGCTCCACGTCGACGGCCGGGAAGCGGTCCTGGTTCTCGAGGATGTAGCTGTAGGTGGCCTGCGGGACGTCGCTCTTGACGATCGCGGGCGAGAACGGCACGGCGGCGAGCTGCTTGTTGACCGTGTGGCGGATCTCGCGGCCGCTCATGTCCAGGAGCGGCGCCAGCCGGCGGTAGATGCGTGCCTGCGCGTGCGGATTCTCCGGCAGCTTGTCCGGGCTGATCGTGACGGCGAGCCCGTAGCGGTTGTCCACCAGCACGCGCCCGTTGCGGTCGAGGATCCGCCCGCGCGGCGCCTGCACGGTGATCTCGCGCACGCGGTTGTTGTTCGCCTCCGCCTTGTAGTTGTCGCCGGACAGCACCTGGAGGTACCAGAGCCGGAAGAAGACGACGGCGAACAGCACCAGCGCGACGCCGCCGACGATCGCGACGCGCACCGCGAGCTGCGGGGTGATCGGATGTCGCGATTCGCGGTCTAGGTACACGGGCTATCCGTTGCCTGGGCGCATGCTAGACCTCGAGCCCGCGGAGGCCGAGCGGGCCGGTCGCGCTGGTCTCCGCGCGCCGGCGGCGGGCACCGGGCTGGGTCAGGAGGACCGGTCGGACCACGCGCCTCACCAGGCCGAACACGGGCACCGCGATCAGCAGGTTGAGGACGATCGTGACCAGCGCGTTGCGCAGTACCAGCGCGCTCACCGACGCCTCCAGCTCGAGCATGAAGCTGACCACCGCGAAGGCCACCAGGTACCCGGCGGTGGCCGCCACGCCGACGGGGATCGCTATCAGCCCGTGCGCGGGGTCGCGGAGCTCGCCGAAGCGCCCCACCGCGTATCCGACGGACGACAGCACGAGCGACGACGCACCGACGTTCTGCCCCGTCGCCAGGTCGAGCAGCAGGCCGACGGAGAAGCCCGTGATCGCGCCCGGGACGCTCCCGCCCCAGAGCGCGACGGCCGCGACGACGAGCGGCGTCACGTCGGGCGACGCGCCGAGCACCTCGACCTGCGCGAAGCCGGAGATCTGGAGCACCACGCCGAGCAGCACCAGGAGCCCGACGCGGATCACGCTGCTCGCGGAGAGCGTCACTGCTCCGGCACCAGGCTCGCCTGCTGGGTCCCCGCGGGCCGCGCCGTGAGGATCTGCACGTAGTCGATCCGATGGAAGTCCGCGTACGGCTGCACGTGCACGCGCTGGTAGGTCTCGATCTCGTTGGGGCTGACCGACTTGACCCTGCCGATCGGCACCCCGCGCGGGTAGAGCGACTCGAGCCGGCCCGAGCGGAACCCGGACGTGACGACGACCTGGCCCTTGCGGATCAGACGGCCCTTGCGGACGAAGTCGAGCTGGAGGTCGTTCGGGTCGCCGACCGCCGGGCGCAGCGTGCCGTTCGCCCCCACCGGCATCACCTCGGAGGAGACCGCGACCGAGCCGTCGGTGATCAGCGTGATCGTCGCCGCGCCCGAGGTGACCGACGACACCTTGCCCACGAGCCCGTCGCCCGTGATGACGGGCTGGTCCTCGCGGATGCCGTCGCCGCGACCCTTGTCCACCTGGATCGTCGAGTACCAGTCGGTGGGCGAGCGCGCGATCACGCGCGCGGTGACCGGGTCGGTGCCCTGCGGGAAGCCCGGCCGCTGCGGCAGGTTCGTCAGCGCCCGTAGCTGCTCGTTGTCGCGGACGGCCGTCTGCGCGAGCGCGAGCTGCCGTCGAGCCCGCGCGAGGTCCCTCTTCAGCTCCTTGTTCTCGCTCTTTGCGTCGAACGCGTCGCCGAAGAAGTTGAACAGGTCACGGAACGGCTTGGCGGCCGTGCTCGCGCCCTTCTCGATCGGCTTCAGCACCTGCTGCGCGCCGCGCGAGATCCCGTGCAGGAGGCCGCCGCTCGCCTCGCCGAAGTAGCCGGTGAGCAGGATGACCGACAGCACGACCAGTGCGGCGAGCACCGCCCTGCGACGACGGATGACCTTCCTGTCGTACACGCGTCAGCGTCACCTGCGTCGGCTTCGGGAGTTGTTGCGGTTCGAGCGGTGGATCGCCTCGAACTCCTCCAGCGATCGGCCCGACCCGACGGCCACGCAGGTCAACGGCGACTCCGCGAGGTGGGCGGGCATCTGGGTCTCGTCGCGCAGGCGCTCGTCGAGCCCCTGGAGGAGGGAGCCCCCGCCGGCCATCATGATCCCCCGGTCCATGATGTCGGCAGCGAGCTCGGGCGGGGTGCGGTCGAGCGTCTCCTTGACGGCGTCGACGATCGCCTGGAGCGGCTCCTCGAGCGCCTGGCGGACCTCCTCGCTCGTCAGCACGACGGTCTTCGGCAGCCCCGACACCAGGTCGCGGCCGCGGATCTCGGCCTGCACCTCCTCGCCGAGCGGGAACGCCGAGCCGATCTCGAGCTTGACCTCCTCGGCGGTCTGCTGACCGATCATCAGCTTGTACTCGCGCTTGACGTAGTTGATGATCGCCTCGTCGAGCTCGTCGCCGCCGATCCGGATCGACTGCGAGACGACGATGCCGCCGAGCGAGATCACCGCCACCTCGCTGGTCCCGCCGCCGATGTCCACGACCATGTTCCCGGTCGGCTCGCCGACCGGCAGGCCGGCTCCGATCGCGGCCGCCATCGGCTCCTCGATCAGGTAGGCCTGGCGGGCGCCGGCCGACAGGCACGCCTCCTCGACGGCGCGCTTCTCCACGCCGGTCACGCCCGACGGGACGCAGACGACCACGCGCGGGTGCGCCCAGCGGTTCTGGTGGACCTTCTGGATGAAGTGGCGGAGCATCTGCTCGGTCACGTCGAAGTCCGCGATGACGCCGTCCTTGAGGGGCCTGATCGCCTGGATCGTGCCGGGCGTGCGGCCGAGCATCCGCTTGGCCTCGATCCCGACCGCGTGGACCTCGCCGGTGCGCGAGTCGATCGCGACGACGGACGGCTCGGACAGGACGATCCCGCGCCCGCGCACGTATACGAGCGTGTTGGCGGTCCCCAGATCGACCGCCATGTCGCGGCCGCCGAAACCGGTTACGTACGAGAAGATGCCCATGAGAAGAGTTGGCTAGCCGGTGCTGGCGTGCCCCCCTGGCGAACCGGCTCGGGTACACGTCGGGCGCCGGGCCGCGAACGGCGAAGTATACGAGCCCGCATCTGGCCTCCGTGTGGGTTGCAAGTCGCGCATCAGGCGGGTTCGCGCGCCAGATCCGGCGCCAGTCGCAGGAGCTCGGGCAGCGGCAGGCCGACCACGTTCCAGAAGTCGCCGTCGATCGCCTCGACCAGCGCCGCGCCGCGACCCTGGATCGCGTAGCCGCCCGCGCGGTCGCGCCACTCGCCGCTCCTCAGGTACCAGCGGAGGTCGGGCTCCCCCAGCCCGCGGAAGCGCACCCGCGTGACCGCGCTCCCGGTCCGCTCCTCGCCATCCGCGCGAAGCGCGATCCCGCTCCACACCTCGTGCGTGCGTCCCGACAGGCGGCGCAGCAGGCGCGCCGCGTCGTCCTCGTCGGCGGGCTTTCCGAACACGTGCCCGTCCAGCACCACGTCGGTGTCCACGCCGAGCACCCGCTCGCCCTCGACAGCCCGCGCCTTTCGCAGCGCGTTCTCGACCACCAGGCGCTCCGGCTCTCCCTGCGTGTCCTCCTCGACGTCGGCCGGCACGACGGTGAAGTCCACGCCGAGCTGCTCCAGGATCGCCCGCCGCTGAGGGGACCTGGAGGCGAGCGTCAGCACTACAACTCGGGGAAGAACAGCCCGATCTCGCGCTTGGCGGACTCCGGCGAGTCCGAGCCGTGCACGAGGTTCGTCTGCACCTCGAGCCCGAAGGCGCCGCGGATCGAGCCCGGCGCCGCCTCGAGCGGATTGGTGGCGCCGATGATCTGCCGCGCCGCCGTGACCGCCTCGTGGCCCTCGAGCACCAGCGCCACGAGCGGGCCACCGGTGATGAACTCCACCAGATCGCCGAAGAACGGCCGTTCGCTGTGCTCGGCGTAGTGCTGCTCCGCGAGCGCCTGGTCGACGGTCATGAGCCTCATCGCGACGATCAGCAGCCCCTTGCGCTCGAAGCGCGCGAGGATCTCGCCGGTCAGCCCGCGCGCATAGGCGTCCGGCTTGATCAGGATCAGTGTGCGGTCCACGCTCACCTCGGGTCGCGGCGGGCGGTGGGCTCCGGCGGCGGGGCGGACCGGGCCGCCCGAT
>DATENL010000369.1:0-3412 GCA_035275105.1 Thermoleophilaceae bacterium | reverse complement strand
GTGCGCGGCCCTCGGCTACGCCGCGGTGGCCACGCTCTTCGCGCGCGCCCGGCGGCGCCTCGATGGCGGCGGCGCCTCGCTGCTGACGGTCTATGCGGACGCCATCTCGCTGGCGCTCGCGGGGCTCGCGATCGCGCTGCCGCCGGTGGGGCTGGTCGCACTGGTCGCGTTCGCCGTGCTGCTCGTGCGCGGCCGCGCGAGCGGCGACCGCAAGTACGAGGGCCTGCGCGTCCTCCGGTGAAGAAGCTCGTCCTCGCGGTCATCGACGCGCTCAAGCCCGAGATGCTCGACCGGGCGGTCGAGCACGGCCGCGCGCCCGCGCTGGCGAAGCTGATCGAACGCGGCACCTACGTGCGCGACTGCGTCTCCACGTTCCCCTCCGTCACCCCGGTCGCCGCCGGCACGATCGCCACCGGGGCGTGGCCCGACGAGCACGAGATCCCCGCGATGAACTGGTACCACCGCGGCGAGGAGCGCTATGTGGAGTACGGCAGCTCGTTCGAGGCGAGCCGCATGTTCGGGATGCTGCGGTCGCTCCAGGACACGGTCTACAACATGAACCTCGCGCACCTGAGCCGCGAGACGCCGACGGTGTTCGAGCGGCTCCAGGACTCCGGCGTCCGAACGGCGTGCACGACCTACCTGATCTACCGCGGCCGGACCCGCCACCGGGCAGCCGAGGGCGGCCTCTACCCGCGGATCGCCCGCGCCGCCGGCGGCGCGGGGTTCCGTCACGCCGTCTGGGGCCCCGACGAGCTCTTCTACGCCGACCTGTTCGCGTCGCGGAAGACCGACTGCCGCTCCACGCTCGGCATGCCCGGCCAGCGTGACCAGCACACGGCGTGCGTGACGGCGCACCTGGTCGAGAACGACCTGGCCGACTTCACGCTCGTCTCGCTCCCGGACAACGACACCTACTCGCACCGGCGCGGACCGTTCGCGCAGGTCACGTCGATCGCGTCGGCCGACCGGGCGCTCGAGCGCGTCATGCACGCCGGCGGCGGGCCCGACGCTTTCCTCGAGGATCACGCGGTGATCGTGATGTCCGACCACTCGCAGACCGCGGTCGCGGACCGGGTGAACCTCGCCGAGGCGCTGTCCTCGTGGGACGTCCTGATGCCCGACGGCGCGCCCGGCGAGGCGGAGATCGCCGTCTGCCCGTCGCAGCGCTCGGCGCAGGTGTACGTGCTCGACCCGGACAAGCGGGCGACGCTGATGCCGCGGCTCCTGCGCGACCTCGGCGAGGTGGAGGGCCTGGACGCGATCGCCTTCCGCGACGGCGACGAGGCGGGGGTGTGGACTCCGCGCGGCGACCTCCGCTTCGCCCCCGGCGGCGACCTCGTCGACGCGCGGGGCAACACCTGGAGCGTCGAGGGCGACGCGAGTGCGCTCGGGCTCGAGACCGAGGACGGCCGCGTCCGCAGCCGCTCGCACCCGCTGGCGCTGACGCGTCTGTGGACCGCGCTCGAGTCGCCCCGAACCGGCGATCTCCTCATCTCGGCCGACGGCGGCTACGAGTTCGTCGACTGGGGCGGGATCGCCCATCTCGGCGGCGGCAGCCACGGGTCGCTCTTGCGCGGCGACTCGCTCGGCGTGCTGATCATGTGCGGCGTCGAGGCGCCGGCCGAGGGGGCGCCGGAGCAGTGGACGATCGCTGACGTGACCCCGCTTGTGCTCGGCCACTTCCCGCTAACCTCGTGACCGCGATGCCCGAGGACACCGCCACGGCCTCGATGCCGGCGCCCGCGCAGAGTCCCCAGCAGCATCGGATCCACACCCGGGTCCGGCACGGGATGAAGCGGCCGCACAACTGGTTCCAGCTCGTCAAGTTCTGCATCGTCGGCGGCTCGGGGTTCGTCGTCAACGTGTCGGTCTTCTTCGTGGTGAACCACCTGATGGGGCTGCACCACATCGCGGCCGCCACGCTGGCGTTCGTGCTCGCGCTGTTCAACAACTTCTGGTGGAACCGCCACTGGACGTTCGGCAAGCACGGCGCGCGCGACCACCACGCCGGGTTCCAGGCCGCGCGCTTCTTCACGGTCAGCGTCGCGGCGTTCCTCGTCGCACTGGCGATCCTCCAGCTGCTGGTCTCGAGCACGGACCTCCCGGCCACGGTCGCGCAGGCGATCTCCATCATCGCCGCCACGCCGCTCAACTTCGTCGGGAACAAGATGTGGACGTTCGCGCGCCGCGCGCCGCGCGCCTCCTAGCCGGCCGCCTGGCGCTTACGGCCGTCCTGGTCGCCGGTCTACCGGCGGTCGCGCACGCCGACGACCAGCTCCCGCAGCCGTCGTCGCTCACGAAGCCGCCGCCGTTCCACGAGCTGAGCGCGAACCGGGCGAAGGAGATCGCGCGAGCCGACCCGAAGGTCCGCGCCGAGCGGCGCAAGCGCGGGACGCTGAGCGCGTTCGCCTACCTCGACGGCCCGCTGCGCTGGCAGATCAGCTTCTTCCAGGGCGGCAAGGAGCGCGCGCAGGTCAAGATCGACGACCCCTCGGGAGCGGTCGTCGAGTCGTGGACCGGCTGGCAGGTGCCGTGGAAGATGGCGCGCGGCTACGAGGGGCAGTTCGGCCGCAAGCTGAACGCGCCCTACGTCTGGCTGCCGCTGTGCGTGTTGTTCCTGCTTCCGTTCGTGGACCCGCGGCGGCCATTCCGGATGCTCCACGTCGACCTGCTCGCGCTGCTCGCCTTCGGGGTCTCGCACGTGTTCTTCAACCGCGGCGAGATCGACGTCTCGGTGCCGCTCGTGTACCCCGTGCTCGTCTATCTGCTCGCGCGAATGCTGTGGGTCGGATTCCGGGGGCGCCCGTCGGGCGGGCGCGTCCTGCCGCGCGTGCCGGTCGCGTGGGTCGCGCTCGTGGTCGTCTTCCTCGTCGGGTTCCGGATCGCGCTGAACGTGGCCGACTCGACGGTGATCGACGTCGGATACGCGAGCGTCGTCGGGGCGCACCGGATCGCCGACGGCCGCGGCCTCTACGACGGCCGGTTCGCCGCCGACAGCGAGCACGGCGACACCTACGCGCCCGTGACCTACCTGCTCTACCTGCCGTTCGAGCGTGTCTTCGGGTTCGACGGGAAGTGGAACGACCTGCCCGCCGCGCACGCGGCGGCGATCTTCTTCGACCTGCTCACCCTGCTCGGCCTGTTCGTGCTCGGCCGCCGGCTGCGGGCGGGGCCGGCCGGCTTCGAGCTCGGGGTGGCGCTGGCGTTCGCGTGGGCGGCGTACCCGTACTCGACCTTCGCGCTCCAGTCGAACTCGAACGACTCGGCCGTGGCGATGCTGGTGGTGTGGGCCCTCGTCGCCCTCGGCTGGCCGCGACGGCGCGGGGCGTCTACCGCAGGCAACGACAGCGAGCCCGCCGCGCCGGCGGTGGCGCGCGGGGCGCTCGCGGCACTCGCCGCCGCCACCAAG
>DATENL010000368.1:0-10943 GCA_035275105.1 Thermoleophilaceae bacterium | reverse complement strand
GCCGCGCCCCACCCCGCCCGCCGCCGCATCGCCTGGCCCGCCGCGACGAAGGCCGCGACGAGCGCGGTCCCGAGGATCAGCGCGCCGATCAGCCCCGTCTGGGCCAGCGTCCGCAGCTCGACGCTGTGCGGGTACAGGGGGCTCTCGGCGCTCTTGCCGCGCCGGAGGTACGCCTGCTGGTAGTTGTCGGCGCCGATCCCCGCGATCGGGGCGTCCCCGAACTCCTCCCACGCCACGCGCCAGAAGTCGTAGCGGTTCGACCCGAGGCGGCCGAGCCGGCTCGCCCCGCCGTGCGGCGTCTTCTTGGTCTTGAACTGGTCCCACGCGTGCGCGATGTCGCTGAACGGGCTGCCGCGCTCGGCCACGTAGACCGCCGTCCCCGCGCACGCGGCCAGCAGGGCGACCGCGGCGAGCGCGGCGCCCAGGCGGCGGCCGCCGTCGCGCGACACCCTCACCTGCCGGTCCGGCAGCGCCGTGAGGAACGCGACCGCGCCCGCCCCGAGGGCCGCGAGGAGGATCGCCCGGCCCGCCGAGTCGACCGACCGGACCAGCGCCCGCCCGGCCTCGTCGTAGACGTCGACGACGGCCGGGATCGTGAGCGCAACGCCGGCGGCGGCGAGCAGCAGCGTCAGCGAGGTCCTCACGCGCTTCGGCGTGACCGCGACGAACACGAGCGCGACCACCGGAAGCGCGAACAGCCAGCCGCGGCTCTGGCCCATCAGCGCCAGGCCGCCCAGCAGCACGGCGGCCGCCACGAACAGCGCGCGCAGGGCCGGGGCGGCGTGGCGGCGCGAGCCGAGCACGATGCAGGGGAAGAACGCCGACGACCAGAGCGCCGCGTCGGCGTTGGCGTAGCGGATCGGCTCGGCGAAGCGCCCGTCGATGAAGTAGGAGGACGGGTCGCCGACCGACATCACCCCGATCAGCGTCACGAGCCCGATGAAGGCGACGACGAGCGCGTAGGCGCCCACGAGGACGGCGGCGACCCGCCCGCGCAGGGGCCAGAGCGCGAACAGCGCGAAGATCAGCGCGTAGAGCGCGGTCCGGTTGGCGCCGTCCCAGGCGTCGCCCTTCTGGTCGGCCCAGGCGATCGAGAGATAGCTCCACGCGGCGTACGCCGCGAGGGCGGCGCAGGCGATCCGGACCGCCGGCACGGCGCGTCGCGCCCGCGGGAGCGCCAGGAGCGCCACGACGGCGAGCCCGAGCACGAAGAGCGAGGCCGCGTACAGGCTGCCCGGCCTGTAGCCCCCGTCGTCCGGGGTGATCGCGAGGACCGTGGCCATGGCCAGCCCCACGAGCGGCACCGCCGGACCCTCCGCCAGCGCGCCGAGAACGGCCTCCAGGCGGCTGCGCACGGGCGGCACGCCCCGGATTCTAGGTAGGAGGGCGTCGGATCCCGTTCACGAATGGGTCGGATATGCGGCCAATCCTGCGCAAGATCGGTTTTGGCGCTCTGGAACCGGGAACGAGCCGTACTATGCGAGGGGCTAGAGTGCCCGTCGAAGGACAGGGGGATTGCGCAACCGGACCGGTGCGGCTACAGTTCAGTGAGCCGCACGAGAGGGGATCGCGTATCCCTTGGAGATACGCCCGGGGTCATGGACCGGTCCTGGGGGACGAGGCTCACGGCAAGGAGGCCGAAAATGATGGTAGGGAGACCACTAATGCGACTTAGGAACATCACCGTTGGGGCCGTGCTCTGCATCGCACTGTTCGCTGCAGCCGGCCCGGCGTATGGTCAGAGTGCCCAGTCGGGCTATGCAGAGCCGGCCGGGAGCATCCAGCAGAACATCGGCGGCGATCCGAACGACAGCCACAAGGTGGCTGCGGCGCGCGCGTCGACCGAGGAGTCGAGCAACACCGGCGGGAACCTCCCGTTCACGGGTCTCGACATCGCCCTCGTGGTCGCTGCTGGAGGCGTGCTTCTGGCGATGGGCCTGGGCATCCGGCGACTCAGCCGGTCCGAGCTGGCGTAACCGGCAGCGCAGCGCAGCCCGAACAGCGCTAAACCTTCTGGGTAACCGCCCCGATAGGGGGCGGAGAAGGTGAATGATGGCTGAACCGGGCAGGCGTGGAGAGGACCTGGCGCTCGCGGCCTCCGCGAGAACGGATCGGCGCACGCCCGAGGGCGGGCCGGACGAAGCCGAGGACCTTTTGAAGGGAGCTCTCCCTACCGGCGGCGCGCGTGGCCTCACGCGCCGCCGGGCAACGGGAGCGGCTCGGATACTCACCGGTCGTGGCTTCGTGATCACGGCCGTCGTCGCGGACACGGTCATGCTCGTCCTGGCCGTGATCGCGGCGCTGATCGGGGCGAAGGCCGCTGACGTCCACGCGGCGGCGCCCGAGCTGGCGTGGGCGTTCCCGCCGCTCGTGGTCGGCCTGCTCGCGATCCGCGGCCTGTACCGGCCCAAGATCGCCCGCCAGTTCCTCGACGACGTCGGCCACGTCGTCGGCGCCTGCTCGGTCGCGGCGATGGTCAACATCGCGCTCGTCGCCTTCACCTCGAACGCCGAGGGGCAGGCGGAGCTCGTGGCCCGCGTCTGGGCGTTCGCGATGATCTACACGGCCGGGAGCCGGTACGTCCTCGGCATCACGCAGTCGCGTGCGCGCCAGGAGCGCATCGTGGCGCAGCGCACCCTCATCGTCGGCGCCGGCCGGATCGGCGCCCAGCTCGAGCGCAGGCTCGAGGAGCACCCCCAGCTCGGCCTCGAGCCCGTCGGCTACGTCGACGCCTACCCCCCGTCCGACGAGCACGTGGCGGGCCGTCGCGTGCCGGTCCTGGGCGGCCCCGACGAGCTCGAGCAGATCGTCGAGCGCACGGGCGCCGAGCACGTGGTGCTCGCGTTCCTGTCCTCGCGCGGCTCGGACGCCCAGCTCGTCCCGATCGTGCGCCGCTGCGCCGAGCTCGGCCTCGAGGTCTCGCTGGTACCGCGCCTCTTCGAGAGCATCAACGTGCGCGCCGAGATCGAGCACCTCGGCGGCATGCCGCTGTTCCGCCTGCGCACCGTGCGGCCCAAGGGCTTCGAGTTCACCGTCAAGCACACGCTCGACCGGATCGCCGCGGCACTTGCCGTCCTGGTCCTCGCCCCCCTCCTGATCGTCTCGATCCTGGCGGTCAAGGTCTCCTCACGCGGGCCGGTCTTCTTCCGCCAGCGCCGCGTCGGGCGGGACGGGCGCCCGTTCGACCTGCTCAAGTTCCGCTCGATGCGGATGCCGGGCGACTCCCGCTCGGAGAAGGTCGCCGTGCTGCTTCCCGAGGACACCGCTCCCGGCGGCGTCGAGGGCGCCGACCGGCGGACCGCCGTCGGGCGCCTCATGCGCCGGCTGTCGATCGACGAGCTGCCGCAGCTCTTCAACGTCCTGCGCGGCGACATGAGCATGGTCGGCCCGCGCCCCGAGCGGCCCGAGTTCGTCGAGCTGTTCGAGCGCCGCGTCGACCGCTACGAGGACCGTCACCGCGTGAAGGCCGGGATCACCGGCTGGGCCCAGGTCCACGGGCTGCGGGGAAAGACCTCGCTCTCCGACCGGATCGAGTGGGACAACTACTACATCGAGAACTGGTCGCTCAAGCTCGACCTCAAGATCCTGCTGATGACGATCGTCGCGGTCTTCAAGCCCGCCGAGTAGCGCGTGATCGACCTCCACTGTCACGTCCTCCCCGGCCTCGACGACGGGCCCGCCAACCTCGACTTCAGCGTCGCGATGGCCCGCGCCGCGGTGGACGCGGGCATCCACGTGACCGTCGCGACGCCACACGTGCGCTCCGACCACCCCACGCGGCCCGAGGCGATCGCCGACGGCGTCCAGGAGCTCAACGACGCCCTGGCCGCTGAGGGCGTCGAGCTGCGCGTGCTCTCCGGCGCCGAGGTCTCGCTCGGGAAGGCCGCGAAGCTCGACGACGCCACGCTCGCCGAACTCTGCCTCGGGTCGGGCCACTACCTCCTCGTCGAGTGCCCCTACCGGTCGATCGAGGTCGACATCGAGGGGATCCTCCAGAACCTCCAGGGGCGCGGCTTCGCGCCCGTCCTCGCGCACCCCGAGCGGTGCCCGATCTTCCAGCGCGACCCGACGCGGCTCGCGCGCCTGGTGAACGGCGGCGTGCTCTGCTCGATCACCGCGGCGTCGCTCGCCGGCGGCTTCGGCTCGACCGTGCGGAAGTTCTCCCTCCAGCTCCTCTTCGACGGCCTCGTGCACAACGTCGCCTCCGACGCGCATGACCACCTGCACCGGCCGCCCGACATCGCCCGCGGGTTCGAGGCGGTCGAGGCGGACGTGCCCGGCATCCGCGCACAGTCGAGCTGGTTCACGGTCACCGCGCCGGTGGCCATCGTCACGGGGCGCGCCTCGCTCCCGCCGCGCCCCGAGCCCCCTCCCCGAGCGCCGATGTCGCGCTGGCGCCGGATCGTGGAACGGCGCTAGGCAGAGGGCGGCAGGGGCCCGATGCGCGTCATCCACGCAGCCGACTACGAGGCGCCCTACGGGGGCGCGTTCGTGCCGATGCTGCGGGCGGTGGCCGGAGCCGTGCGCGAGCGCGGCGGCACCGTCGAGGTTGCTCTGCCGGACGGCGCCCGCGAGCGGCCGTGGCTGCGCGAGCTGGAGGAGGCGAGCATCCCGGTGTCGTTCGCGCCGGCGCGCGACCGCCGCGGCTCTGCACGCTGCCTCGCCGGGCTCGCCGAGGGCGGGGAGCCGACGATCCTCCACACCCACTTCGCGAGCTTCGACCTTCCGGCGATCAGCGTCGCCCGCGACCGGCCCGCCACGCAGGTCTTCTGGCACGTGCACCGGTCGCCCGAGCAGCGGCGCGGCCTGCACGTGCGCAGCGCCGTGCGGTTCGCGCGCGCGGCCCGGCGCGTGAACAAGATCCTCTGCGCGGCGCCGGACATCGCGGCGGCCGTCCAGTCGCGCCACGCCCCGGCCGAGCGCGTTGTCCTGCTGCCCGACGCGATCGACCTGGAGCGCTTCCCGCCGCGCAACCGGGCGCGGACCGCCGAGGCCCGCCGGCGGCTCGGCCTGCGCGCCGGCGCGCGCGTCCTGCTCCACTTCGGCTGGGACTGGGAGGCCAAGGGCGGCGAGCTGTTCGTCGCCGCGGCGCGGCACCTGTCGGAGCGGGAGTCCGTCGTCGCAGTGACGGTCGGGGGCGGTGCTCGGGCCCGAGCGGCGCGTGCGAAGTCAGGTCTCACCGATGACCAGATGCACGTGATCGAGCCCCTCGACGACGTCGCGACCCTGTACGCGGCCGCCGACGTGTTCGTCTCGACCAGCCGCCTCGAGGGAGTCCCGTTCGCCGTTGCCGAGGCGCTCGCAAGCGGCCTGCCGGTGGTCGCCACCGACATACCGGGGCACGCCGAGCTGGCGCACCGGGCAGGCAACGTGCGGCTCGCGCTGCGCGAGCCCGACGAGGTCGCCGCCACGATCCGGAGCGCGCTCTCGGCCGACGCCCGCCTCGTCGAGGACATGGGCGCCCGCGCCCGCGCTCGGGTGTCCGAGCAGCTCGACCTCGGCTCCTGGTCGGAGCGCCTCGTGGGGCTCTACGAGCGGGCTCTCGTGGCGCCTGGACGTTTGTCCTAGCAAGGCTCCATAACGGTGGGGACCTTCCCCGGCGCGCCGATGGAAGTGGCATGCGCCGTCCCTCCGCATTCGTCGTGGCCGCCGTCGCGTCGCTCACGGTCGCCGTCGCCAGCTCACCCGCCGGCGCCGACGACTCGAGCTGCACGCGGGAGCTGTCCCCGGGCGACTCGGTTCACTCGTTCGTGAACTCGCTCGAGCCCGGCGACGTGGGCTGCCTGCACGGCGGGACCTACAACGAGGACGTCTCGATGGGCAGCGGCGGCAGCGGGGACGACTCGCGCATCGTGGTCCGCAGCTTCCCGGGCGAGCGGGCGACGATCGCCGGCCGGCTCACGGTGAGCCAGGACGCCGACTACGTCACCTTCGAGCAGCTCGTCCTCGACGGCCATGACGCGCCGCGCTGCGATGCCGGCGCGACCTGCGACCAGCTTCCCTCGCCGACCGTCAACGGCGACCACGTCGTCTTCCAGGACAACGAGGTCACGAACCGCCACGTGGCGATCTGCTTCAACCTCGGGCACCCCGGCTACGGCCGTCCGCAGGGCGTCGTCATCCAGCGCAACCGGATCCACGACTGCGGCCGGATGAGCCCGGTCTCGAACCACGACCACGGGATCTACGTCGCGTACGCGGACAACACGAAGATCCTGTCCAACGTCATCTACGACAACGCCGACCGCGGCATCCAGCTCTACCCCGACGCCCAGCACACCGTGATGCGCGGCAACGTGATCGACGGCAACGGCGAGGGCGTGATCTTCTCCGGCGCCGGCGGCTCGACGTCGAACGACAACGTGCTCGAGAACAACGTGATCACGAACTCGAAGATCCGCCACGACGTCGAGACCTGGTACCCCGACGGGCCCGGTCACGGCAACGTCGTGCGCAACAACTGCGTCTTCGGCGGCAGGCAGGGCGAGATCGCCGACCAGCGCGGCTACGACGTCTTCGCCAACCTGAAGGTCGACCCCCAGTACGTCGACCGGAAGGAGAAGGACTTCCGCCTCAAGACCGGCAGCCCGTGCGAGGCCGTCCTCGGCGGCGCGCAGCTCCCGGACGACCCGTCCGACTTCAAGCCCGGCAAGCAACAGTCCACGCCTCCCCCCGGTCGCACGACGGGCGGCACCAAGCGCGGCTCGATCGACCTGACCGACGCCGTCCTCAAGCACTCCAAGAAGCACCACGGCCGCTGGCGCCTGCGCGTCTACGGCCGCGTCCGCGGGATGCGCACCCCGCCGCGCGGCTTCGTGCAGGTCCTGCGCGGCGGGAGCTGGCAGCGGATCGGCGCCCGGCGCCTCCACCGTCGCTTCCGGATCAGCGTCGACCCCCGCATCCCCAGGTTCCACACCGCCCGCGTGACCAAGGTGCGGATCGTCGTGCCGGGCCTCGGCCCGACGCGCTCCGTGCCCGCCTGGGTGCTCGCCAGCCGCTAGCGGCTGACCCTGCGGCGTAGCCCGTCCAGCCCCTCCCACGCGCGCGAGGCGCGCAGACGGCGGAGGGCGCGCGACGACTTCAGGCGCCATCGCCAGTCCGCCTCGCCGTCCACGTGGTAGACGCCGACCCGCGGCCAGCAGAGCGCGCGCGGGGCGTGCAGCCGGCTCGGCAGGCTCACCGCGTAGCTGTAGCCGGCGCGGCCAGCGGCCTCGACCACGCGCTCGTCGACGGCGCCGTACGGGTAGGCGAGCGTGTCGCAGGCCGCGCCGAGGCCGGCCTCGCAGTCCGCCCGGGAGCCGGCGAGCTCGTCGCGGAGCGGGGCGTCGGCCAGATCGGGCAGGCGCGGGTGGGTGCGCGTGTGGGACCCGATCTCCCAGCCGTGCGAGCGCAGGCCGCGGAGCTGCTCCCAGCTCATGCAAGCGAGCTCGTGCTCGTGCGGGCCTCCCAGCCACTGGTCGATCCCGGGCCAGGTCATCGGCGCGTTCCGCTCCGGCCAGGCGCTCGGGACGTAGACGGACGCGGGCCAGCCGAGCCGGTCGAGGATCGGGCGCGCGACGTCGAGGACCGAGACGTAGGCGTCGTCGAACGTCACGGCGACCGTTTGCTCGGCGGGCGGCTCCTCGATCGCCTGCCGGACCGTGGCGCCGCGGTAGCCGCGGTCGGCCAGGCCCTGGAGCTGGCGCTCGAAGGCGTCCGGCTCGATCGACAGCGCGGCGGGCCACGTCGGGCTCAGCGCGTGGTAGCAGAGGACCAGTACGTCGCTCACCGAGCCGCCCCGCGGGCCCACGGCAGCAGCCGGGCGACGCGCGCGCTGCGCGGCTCGGCAACCCGGAAGAGCACCTTCCGCGCGAGCGCCCGGGCCTGGCGAGCGCGCGAGGCGTCGTAGGCCGCGAACCGGGCCGCGGCGTCGCCGATGGCGGGGCGCGGCGCGAGGTCGGCCATCGCCTCGAGCTGGGTCACGTGGAGCTCGTGGTAGGCGCGGCTCGCGACGTTGGTCACGCGATGAGGGTGCAGGTCGTAGCGCGACCACGAGCCGGTGTCCCAGCGGTGGATGCTCGCCGCGAGGGCGTCCACGCCCGCCTCGAAGTCGCGCGCGGCGGTGCCGTCGCCGAGGCCGACCGCGACGTCGCGCAGCCCCCAGAGCGCGAAGACCGCCCCGTTGAGGACGAACGAGGGCGGGTCGGTCGGGTACTCCTCCGGGAACCAGCGGCCGTCGAGCTGCGCCGACGCGCCGCCCTCCGTGCTCGGGCGGCGCATCGGCCCGAGGGCCCTCAGCGCGGCCTCCGCGTGGCGGTCGTCGCCCAGCGCCGCGTGGACGCGCACCAGCAGGCTCGCGCCCTCGCCCTGGGCCATGGCGGAGACCCACGGCGGGTGGAGCACGTACGTGTGCGGGTAGGGGTTGATCTGCACCCAGCCGCCGTGGTCGGCCTGGTTCTCCACGAGCAGGTCCGCGGCGCGCCTGGCGGCGTCGAGCCATTCGTCGCCATCCCCGGAGAGGTAGCGCTCGTAGGCGCCGAGCCCGCGCTGTGTGTGCGCCACCCAGAGCGGCTCGCCGGGGTAGTGCACGAACCCCGGGAGCAGATCGGTGCCGATCGCCTTGGCGCTGAAGTCGATCGGGTAGCCGCGGACCCCGCCGGGGTCGAAGTGGCGCCCCCGCGCCAGCTTGAACGAGCTCGAGAGGAGCCGCTGCGCCGGGTTGCGGTAGCGGCCCGCTTTCGACATCCGTGTCAGATCCGCCGTGTCTGCGCTCACGGTTTCGATCAGTCAGGCTATCCACCGGTGCCGGACGCCTCGGACACGAAGCGGCGGCTGCGAGTGCTAACGCTTGTCGACCGCCTCGGAACCTCCGGGGGCGGCGAGAAGCTGGCCATGCGGATCGCCACCAGACTCGACCGCGAGCGGTTCGAGAGCTGGTACTGCGCGAGCCGGTGGTCGGGCGGCGAGCCGGCCACCGAGGCCGGGCGGCGCGCCGTGGAGGAGCTGCGCTCGGCGGGCGTCCACGCGATCGGCCTGGGGCGCCAGGGCGCACGCTCGCTGACGGGCTGGGGGTCGCTCGTCCGGCTGATGCGGCGCGAGCGGATCGACGTGCTGCACTCGCACAAGTTCGGCTCGAACGCCTGGGGCGCCGTGCTGGCGCCGCTCGGGCGCGTCCCGGTCTTCGTGGCCCACGAGCACACGTGGTCGTACGAGGGCCAGCCGGTCCGGCGGTTCGTCGACCGGGAGCTGATCGCCCGCCGCAGCGCGGCGTTCGTGGCCGTCTCGCGCGAGGATCGGCGGCGGATGATCGAGGTCGAGGGGATCGCGCCCGGGGACGTGACGTTCGTGGCGAACGGCATCGACGCCGTGCCCGCCGGCGACCGCGAGCGCGTGCGGAGCGAGCTCGGGATCCCCGACGGCGCTCCCCTGCTGGGCGCCGTCGCGGTGCTCCGGGAGCAGAAGGGGCTCGACGTGCTGGTGCGCGCGCTGTCCGAGGTGCTGCGAGACGTCCCCGACGCGCGGCTGGCCGTGGCGGGCGAGGGGCCCGAGCGCGCCTCCCTCGAGGCGCTCGCGGCAGAGCTCGCGATCGGTCCGCGCGTGATGCTCCTCGGCAACCGCTCCGACGTGCCCGACCTGCTCGCCGGCTTCGACGTGGCCGTCTCGGCCTCGTGGTTCGAGGGGAGCCCGCTGGCGGCGATGGAGTACATGGACGCCGGGCTGCCGATCGTGGCCACGCGCGTGGGCGGGATGCCGGACCTGATCGACGACGGGGTCCACGGGCGGCTCGTGGAGCCGGGCGACGCGGAGGGGATCGCGGCGGCTGTCGTCGACCTGCTGCGCGACGGGGAGCGGGCGCGGGCGATGGGCGAGCGCGCGCGGGAGCGGCGCCGGGCGGAGTTCGACCTCGACGGCACCGTCCGTACGCTCGAGTCGATGTACGAGCGGCTGGTGGCCGAGCGGGGCCGCGCGTCATGAGGCTCGAGCCGATCGCGGACCTCGAGGCGGCGCGCGAGGACTGGACGCGGCTCGGCGAGGCGTCGGGCAACCTCTTCTCGACCTGGGAGTGGGCGACGGTGTGGTGGCGGCACCTCGGCGGCGGCCGGCCGCTGCACCTCGTCTCGGCGCGCGACGACTCGGGCGCCGTCGCGGCGATCCTGCCGTTCTACCTGGCGCGGGCGCGGCCGCTGCGGATGCTCCGCTTCGTGGGCGACGGGCCCGCCGACCGGCTCGAGCCGCTCTGCGCGCCGGGCGACCGCCCGCTCGCGGCGGCCGCGCTGCGGCGGGCCCTGGACGAGCGGCTCGCCGGCTGGCACGTCGCGAAGGTCGACCGCCTGCCCGGCGAGGAGGGCTGGCCGGAGCTGCTCGAGGCGCCCGTGTTCCGCACGGAGCCGAGCCCGGTGCTCGTCGCCGAGGGCCGCGACTGGGACGCGTTCGTCCAGTCGCGGTCGAAGAACTTCCGTGACCAGGTGCGCCGGCGCGAGCGCAAGCTGGGCAAGGCGCACGAGCTGACCTACCGGCTCACGACCGACCCCGACGAGCTCGAGCGCGACTACGCGACGCTGGTCCGGCTGCACAGGGAGCGCTGGGGCGAGGAGTCGAGCTCGTTCGCCGGCGTCCGCGAGGCGCTGCACCTGGACTTCGCGCGCGCCGCGCTGGGGCGCGGATGGCTGCGGCTGTGGACCCTCGAGCTCGACGGCCGGCCCGCGGCCGCCTGGCTCGGCTTCCGCTTCGGCGGCGCGGAGTGGTACTACCAGGCCGGCCGCGACCCGGCGCTGGAGCGCGAGGCGGTCGGCTTCGTGCTGATGGCGCACACGATCCGCGAGGCGCTGAACGACGGCGTGAGCGAGTACCGCCTGCTGCTGGGCGGCGAGGCCTACAAGGACCGCTTCGCTACCGCCGACCACGGACTGGAGACGGTCGTATGGGCCCGCGGCGCGCGCGGGCGCGCGGCCGTGACGGCGGCG
>DATENL010000367.1:0-18973 GCA_035275105.1 Thermoleophilaceae bacterium | reverse complement strand
GCGCGGCCTCGGCGGCCTGGGCCTCGGCGGCCTCGCGCGCGGCCTGCTCCTCCGCCTCCTTCCGGGCGGCCTCCTCGGCCTCCCGGCGCGCCTTCTCCTCGGCCTCGCGCCGCTCCTGCTCCTCGCGCTCGCGGCGGGCGGCCTCCTCCTCGGCGCGGAAGCGCGAGTGCTGCTCGGCCACCACGTCGCCGATCGCCTCGATCACCAGCTTGCACGAGCGGATGGCGTCGTCGTTGCCCGGGATCACGTAGTCGACCGGCCCGGGGTCGCAGTTGGTGTCGACGAGACCGATGATCGGGATCTTCAGCCGCGCGGCCTCGCGCACGCCGATCTCCTCGGTCTTGAGGTCGACGATGAAGATCGCGTCCGGCGGTCGCTGGAGGTCGCGGACGCCGCCGAGGTTCGCCTCGAGCTTGTCGCGCTCGGCGATCGCCGAGATCCGCTCACGCGTCGGGAGCAGCTCGAGCGTGCCGTCCTCGGTCCAGTTCGTGAGGTCGTGAAGCCGCTTGATCCGCTTCGAGATCGTCTGGAAGTTCGTCAACAGGCCGCCGAGCCAGCGCAGGTGCACGTAGGGCATGCCCGCCGCCAGCGCGGTCTCCTTGACCGAGTCGCGCGCCTGCTTCTTGGTGCCGACGAACATCACGGTGCCGCCGCGCGCCGCGACGCCGGACGCGAAGTCCTGCGCCTCCTTCAGCAGACGCTCGGTCTTCTGAAGGTCGATGATGTGGATGCCGTCCCGCTCGCCGAAGATGTAGCGGCGCATCTTCGGGTTCCAGCGCCTGGTCTGGTGACCAAAGTGCACGCCGGCCTGGAGCAGGTCCTTGATGCCGACCTCTTTCAAGCTGTCTCCCTTTTCGAGTTTGGTCCTGCTCCCGGCGGGCGGTGCGCGGACCCGGCGTGCATACGCCGGGCAGGGCCGTGCCCCGTGGTCCCGTGGGCTAGTGGGTTGGCGGGCAAGGATAGGAGATGGGCGACACGGGTCGCCCGCTCCCGCGCGGGCTTCCCGCAGCCTCCCCCGAGAAAGGCGAAGGGCGGCCCGAAGACCGCCCCTGCCCTATCTATTTTCAGCCCCCGTCTGGCCCTTCGGAGACTGGCTCCCGTGCAGCTACTTCGAGCGCGCGAAGCAGGTCCACGGGCAGTTTGGACTCGCAGGCGAGATTTGCCCCTGTGATCGGGTGCGTAAACCTCAAACTCTCGGAATGTAGAAATTGGCGCGTTAGCCCAAGTCGAGCGCCGCACGAGTCGCCGCCGTACTGGCCGTCGCCGCAGACCGGATGCCCGATCGCCGACATGTGGACGCGGATCTGGTGGGTGCGCCCCGTCTCGAGGCGGACGCGGAGGAGCGTGGTGCGCGGCAGCCGGCGCTCGATCTCGAAGTGCGTGACGGCGGCGCGCGGGCGGTCGGTCCTGGTGGAGTGGGAGGTCCTGTCGCGCCTGTCGCGGCCGATCGACGCCTCGATCGTCCCGCTCCTGGCGTCGGGGCGGCCCTCGACGAGCGCGAGGTAGCGGCGCTCGATCTCGCGCCGCCGCAGCATGTCCTGGAGCGCGCGGTGGGTCGCGTCGTCCTTGGCGACGACCAGGAGCCCCGACGTGTCGCGGTCGAGCCGGTGGACGATGCCGGGCCGCCACGGCTCGCTCCCGCCCGCGCCGCGCCCCTGGAGCGCCTCGACGAGCGTGCCCGAGCGGTGGCCGGGCGCCGGGTGCACGACGACCCCCGCCGGCTTGTCGACGACCATGAGGTGCTCGTCCTCGTAGATCACCTCGTGAGGGGCGGACGGGTCCGCGGGCTCCCCCGCCTCGATCGGCGGCTCGATCGTCACGACCACGGCCTCGCCCTCCTCGAGCAGGTGGCTCTTCGGGCGCGTGCGGCCGTCCGCGGTCACGGCGCCGGCGGCGATCAGCTCCTGCGCCTTGGTCCTCGAGCCGACGCCGGGATGGCCGGCCACGAACGCGTCCAGGCGCTGGCCCGCCTCCGCGGGGCCGATCCGGAGCTCGATCCGCTCAGTCATCGGGGGTGCGGCCCTTCGGCGGCCCCTCCAGGACGTACAGAAGCCCCAGGATGCCGAGGACGATCGCCACGTCGGCGAGGTTGAAGGCCGGCCAGAGGATCGGGTCGATCCAGTCCACGACGGAGCCCTCGCGGAGCCGGTCCACCAGGTTGCCGATCGCTCCGCCCGCCACGACGCCGAACGGCAGCCACAGCCACGGGCGCTCCGTGTGGAAGGCGAAGTAGAGGGCGAGCAGCGCCACGGCCGCCACGGTCACGACCGTGACCAGCGTCCCGCCCCCGCCGAGCGCGCCGAACGCGACGCCCTTGTTGCGCACGTAGGTGAGCTCGATGCCGAAGAAGACGGTCACGTGCTCGCCGCGCTCGAGGGCGTCCGTCACGAGCCGCTTCGTGACCTGGTCGGCCACGATCACGGCGCCCGCCACGAGGAGGGCGAGCCGCCAGGCGCGCAGCGGCGAGGGCACGGATCCGGTCAGCCGCGGATCAGGTTCGCGACGACGCTGCCGAGCAGGAGCAGCGCGATCGTGCCGACCATCGGGCTGAGGTCGATCGCCGCGGGCCCGAGGCGCGCCATCGGGATCACCCGCCGGAAGATGTTCAGGTACGGGTCGACGACGTCGCGCACGAAGGTCAGGAAGATGTCGAGCGGCCGGCTGTAGGGCACGCGCGGCAGCCAGCTGATGATGATCCTGATGAAGATCAGGATCACGTAGACGTACACGAGCGTGATCACGTAGTTGGCGACCGAGTCCCGCGTGACGGCCGCAAGCGTGACGGTCACCGCTGGCCCCCGACCACGGCGGCGACGGCGTCCTCGAAGGCCGCCCGCACCCCGCCCCGCTCGAGCGCGGCCAGACCGCGGGCGGTCATGCCGCCGGGCGACGTGACGCGGCGGCGCAGCTCGCGGGTGTCGTTCTCGCCCTCGCGCAGCACGGCCGCGGTGCCCGCCAGCGCCTGCACCGCCATCGTGCCGGCCACGTCCGGCGGCAGGCCGTGGGCGACGCCGGCGTCGACCAGCGACTCGACCACGAGCGCGTAGAAGGCGGGACTGCAGCTCATCACGGCGGTGGCCACGTCGAACGACGACTCCGGCAGCTCGACGAGCGTCCCCAGGCGGCCGAACAGCTCGCGCACCTCGGCCTCGGGGCCCTCGCCGGCGTGCGTTCCCGGCGCGTAGCAGACGACGCCCTGGCGGACCTCGACCGGGATGCTCGGCATGAAGCGGTACACCGGCCGGTCGGGGTACGCCGACTCGATCGTGGCGAGCGGGGTGCCGCCGAGGATCGACACGACCACCCCGGCGTGGTCGCGGACCTCCTCCGCCACCGCCGCGACCTGGGGCGGCTTGTGGCACAGGATCACGACGTCCGAGCCCTGCGCGGCCTCGGCGTTCGAGGCGGCGGCCCGGCCGCCTATCTCCGCCGCCAGGCTCTCCGCGCGGGCCTGGTCGACGTCCGCGACGAGCGCCGGCTCGCCGAGCCCGCGCGCGAGCGCGCTCGCCATGTTGCCCGCGCCGATCAGCCCGATGCGCATTGGCTCAGCATATGCGGCGCGGTCGCCGCTACGACTGGTTGAAGAAGCCCTTCTCGATGAGGCGCGCGCGCTCCTCCGCGGAGACCTCGACGTTGCGCGGCGTGAGCAGGAACACCTTGTCGGCGATCCGTTGCATGCCCCCGTCGAGCGCGTAGGTGAGCCCCGAGGCGAAGTCGATGAGGCGCTTCGAGAGGTCGGTGTCGGTGCCCTGCAGGTTCAGGATCACGGGCACGTCGTCCTTGAACTGGTCCGCGACCTGCTGCGCGTCGTTGAAGCTCTTGGGGATCACGAGGTGCACCTGCGCCCCGCTCCGGCCGCCACCGTTCTGGACCGGCCTCAGCACGCGGGTCTCGCGTGACGAGGCGCGCGGCGGATCGTCCGCGAAGATGTCGTCGAACTCGTCGCGGCGACGGCGGCTCGACTGCAGGCGGCGGACGTTCGGCCGCTCGCGGTAGCGGTCCTCGAGCTCGGCCTCGGGCGGCGGCGGGGCCGGCTCGTCGCGGTAGCCGTCGTCCTCCTCGGTGAGTCCGAAGTAGACGAGCGTGCGGTGCCAGGTGTCCCTGAGGGCCATTCCGGTCGGTATTTCGCGTGGTCGGCGGAAACTCCTTTCGTTTACAAGTTACCCCCTTGGCGCAGGAAATGGCTGCATTCGAGGCACGCAACGGCGACCTGGCCCTACGTGGGGAGAGCGAGGGCGACGGCCAGGCCGTGTTGCTCATGCACGGCCTGACGGCCACGCGGCGCTACGTGGTGCACGGGTCGCACGGCCTCGCGCGGGCGGGCAACTGGACGGTCGCTTACGACGCGCGCGGGCACGGGGAGTCGGACGCGCCCGGCGACGTGAGCGCCTACGACTACGCCGATCTGGTCTCCGACCTGTGTGCGGTGATGGACGGGCTCGAGATCGAGCGCGCCGTGCTCGCCGGCGTGTCGATGGGGGCTCACGTCGCCGTGCGCATGGCCCTCGAGAACCCGTCGCGGGTGAAAGCGCTCGTGCTGATCACCCCCGCGTACGACGGCGGCGACACCGAG
Organism: Thermoleophilaceae bacterium; assembly: GCA_035275105.1. Classification (GTDB taxonomy): domain Bacteria; phylum Actinomycetota; class Thermoleophilia; order Solirubrobacterales; family Thermoleophilaceae; genus AC-37. The sequence continues at coordinate 14,400 of DATENL010000367.1, read as the reverse complement.
CGCTGGGAGGGGCTCGCCGACGCGCTCGACGAGGGCGGGATCGACGGGTTCCTCGAGAAGTGGGGCGCAGCGGACGTGGCCGAGCGCTTCCGCGAGGCCGCGCTGAAGAACGCCCGCCAGCGGCTCGAGCGCCACCGCGACCTCGGCGCCGTCGCCGCGGCGCTACGGGTGGTGCCGTCGGCGAAGCCGTTCGACGGCCTCGACGCGCTGGCGGACGTCGACCTCCCCGCGCTGGTCGTGGGCTCGCGCGACGAGGCGGACCCGGCCCATCCGCTCGCCGTCGCCGAGGCCTACGCCGACCGGCTCCCGCAGGGCCGCCTGCTCGTCGAGGAGGAGGGGAAGTCGCCGCTCGCCTGGCAGGGCGGGCGCCTGGCGAAGGCGATCGCGGAGTTCGTGGAGCCGCACTCGTAGTGCAACAAGTGGCCTGGCCCCTGTTGCGCTGCAACAAGTGGCCTGGCCCCTGTTGCGCAACAAGTGGCCTGGCCCCTGTTGCGCAACAAGTGGCCTGGCCCCTGTTGCGCTACTCGTAGAGGACGGTTCCGACGCGGACGATCGTCGCCCCCTCGGCGACCGCCGCCTCGAAGTCCTGCGTCGTGCCCATCGAGAGCCGCTCGAGGCCGTGCTCGGCGCCCAGCTCCGCGAGGCGCGCGAAGTGCGGGCGGTTGTCGTCCGGACGCTCGACCGCGGGCGGCATCGTCATCAGCCCCGTCACCGGCACCGGGCAGCGCTCGATGAACGCGCCGAGCTCGCCGGGCGCGACCCCGGCCTTGCCCTCCTCGCCGGCCACGTTGACCTCCACGAGCACCTCGGCCGCCGGGTGCTTGGCGAGCTGCCTCAGCGCCGAGTCGGAGGCGACCGAGTGGATGAGCCGCACGTTGGGCGCGACGTCCTTCACCTTCCGGCTCTGGAGGACGCCGATGAAGTCCCACTCGAACAGGTCGCGGTGCTCGGCCTGCTTCGCGAGCAGGTCCTGGGCGCGGTTCTCGCCCACCAGGCGGATGCCGGCCTCGGCCAGCGCGGGCAGGTCCTCGGCCCAGACGTACTTGATCGCGGCGCAGACCTCGATCCGCTCCGGGTCGCCGCCGGCGCCCGCGATCCGCTCGCGCACGCGCTCCAGGTTGCCGCGGACGCGCTCGGGGTTCACGCGCGCAGCACCACGCCGGCCTGGCGGCCCGTGACCCCGTCGTCGCGCCTGTGCGAGAAGAAGAGGTCGGGGTTGCAGCTCGTGCAGAGCTCGACGTGCCGCACGTCCGTCACGCCCGCGCCCTCGAGCTGCCCGACCGCGACCGCGCGCAGGTCGAGGTGGGGACCGGCGGCGCCGAAGGCGTCGAGGACCTCCGGTCCGACCTCGTAGCAGCAGCGCCCGATGCCGGGGCCGATCGCCGCCGTCGGCGGCTCGTCGAAGCGCTCCACCGCCCGCTCCAGGATCCCGGCGGCGAGCCCGCGCCAGCCACAGTGCACCATCGCCACCCGGCCGCCGCCCGCGAGCGCGACCGGCAGGCAGTCGGCAACGAGGACGAGCAGCGCGACGCCGTCCAGGTCGGTCACGTGCCCGTCGACCTCGCGCAACGCAACAGGTGGCCTGGCCCCCCGTTGCGCAACAGGGGGCCAGGCCACCTGTTGCATCTCCGTCCATTCCTGGAGGTCGGCTCCGTGCACCTGGCGGCCCATCGCCACGTGCTCCCGCTCGACGCCGACCCGCTCCGCGAGCCGGCGGCGGTTCTCGGCGACGGCTTCGCGCTCGTCGTCGGTGAGGATCCCGAGGTTGAGCGTGTCGTATGGCGGCTCGCTCACCCCTCCCTGCCTGGTGGAGAAGACGGCGCGGGCGCCCGGCAGGTCGAGCTCGAAGACCTTCACGTGGACTCCCGGCGCGCGATCTCGAGCGCCGTGCGAAGCTCCTCGTCGCGGCCGCCCTCCAGGCGGCCGTCCAGCTTCATGCGCAGCGTCTCGTCGAGCGCGCGCCCGATTGCCGGCGACTCCGGCACGCCGGCCGCGACCAGGTCGTCGCCGGTCACCTCCAGGTGCACGTCGCGGAGGTCCGCGAGGAAGCGGTGGATCGGCGCCGCCGGCGCGCCGTACGCCAGCGCGACCGCCAGCGTCTCGGCCGGCTCGCAGCGCAGGAGCGCGTGCACGGCCGACGGCGGCGGATCGGCGCGCAGCGCCCGGACCAGCGACGGTCCCTGGCGCGCCGCGGCCATCACCGAGCTCCTGTCGCCGCGCCCGAGCGCAAGCGAGTCGACCCAATCCTCCAGCTCGTCGGGCGCACGCGAGACCAGCGCCGCAAGCGCGGCGAGGCGGCGGTCCGCGCCGGTCTCCGCCGAGCCCAGCGCGCCGGATGCCGCCAGGTCGGGGTCGGCGACGAAGGACGGATGCAGGGCGTGGTCGAGCCCGAGGTCGCGCACGACCCGGAGCGCGGCCGCCGCCTCCTCCTCGCCGAGCAGGTCGAGCAGCTCGTCCCGCACGCGCGGCCCCGACACCGTCGAGGGCGCCCCGGCGGCGATCGCCTCGCGCGCGAGCCGCTCGGTCTCCGGCTCGAGCTCGAACCCGAGACGCACGGCGTAGCGGACCGCCCGCAGGAGGCGCGTCGGGTCGTCCACGAAGCTCCGGTCGTGAAGCACGCGCACCAGCCCGGCCGCCAGGTCGGCGCGCCCGCCATGGGGATCGTGCGTCGCGCCGAGGTCGTCCTCGCTCAGCCCGACGGCCATCGCGTTGATCGTGAAGTCGCGCCGCGCGAGGTCCTCGGCCAGGGGCGCCGGCGCCACCTCGGGCAGCGCCCCGGGCGCGGCGTAGGTCTCCCGCCGCGTGCCGGCGAGGTCCACGACGAGCCCGTCGTCGGTGCGGACCGTCGCCGTGCCGAACCGCTCGTGGGTCATCGCCCTCCCCCCAAGGCGCTCCGCGAGCTCCCACGCGGCCGCCAGCGCGTCGCCCTCGAGCGCGACGTCGAGGTCGACCGACGACTCGCCCAGGAGCAGGTCGCGCACCGCCCCGCCCACGAGGTAGGCCGGCGGCAACCCGTCGAGGGCCGGCAGGAGCCGGTCCATCCCGGGCAATCCGGCGACGTCGGCGCTCACGACTCGCGCACGGGTATGCCGGCGGCCCGCATGCGCTCCTTCGCCTCGCCGACCGTGTAGGTCCCGTAGTGGAAGATCGACGCGCACAGCACGGCGTCGGCGCGCCCCTCCTCGATCGCCTCGACGAGGTGGTCGAGCGTCCCGGCCCCGCCGGACGCGATCACCGGCACGTCGACCGCGTCGGCCACCGCGCGCGTCAGCGCGAGCTCGTACCCGTCCTCGGTGCCGTCGCGGTCCATGCTCGTCAGGAGGATCTCCCCCGCCCCGCGCTCGACCCCCTCCCGCGCCCAGTCGACCGCGTCGCGGCCGACCGGCCTGCGGCCGCCGTTCACGTACACCTCGTAGCCGCCGTCCGCTCGCCCGCGCGCGTCGATCGCCAGCACCACGCACTGGCTCCCGAACACCTCGGCCATCTCGCCCAGCAGCTCGGGGCGCGCCACCGCCGCCGAGTTGACCGACACCTTGTCGGCGCCCGCGTCGAGCACCGCCTGAGCGTCCTCGACCGAGCGGATGCCGCCGCCGATCGTGAACGGAACGAACACGTCGTTCGCCGTCCGCCGCGCCAGCTCGACGATCGTGTCCCGCTTCTCGTGCGACGCCGTGATGTCGAGGAAGACGAGCTCGTCGCCGCCCTCCTGCTCGTATCTGATCGCGAGCTCGACGGGGTCGCCCGCGTCGCGGATGTCGACGAAGTTCGTGCCCTTCACCACGCGGCCCTTGTCCACGTCGAGGCAGGGGATGACCCGCTTCAGCAGCATCGTCCTACGCGGCCAGCGCCGCGACCGCGTCGTCGACAGAGAAGCGCCGCTCGTACAGCGCCTTGCCCGAGATGACGCCGGCGAGGTTCACGAGCCGCAGCTCGCGCAGCGCCACGAGGTCGTCGAGCGACCCGATGCCGCCGGAGTAGATGAAGCGCCCGCGAATGACCTCGGACATGCGCCTGACCTCCTCGACGTCGGGGCCCTCGAGCATCCCGTCGCGGTCCACGTTCGTGTAGACGAACTGGTTCACGCCGCGGCCCTGCATCCGCCGGATCACGTCCTCCGGGAGCATCTGCGTCGCCTTCTCCCAGCCGGAGACCGACACGTGGCCGCCGCGGACGTCGATCGCCACGATGATCCGAACGCCCCACGCCTCGACCACCGAGTCGAGGAACTCCTGGTCGCTGTACGCGGCCGTGCCGAGCACCACCCGCGACGCGCCCGCCGCGAGCGCCTCGCGCACGGCGACCAGCGACCGCAGCCCGCCGCCGTACTGCACCGGTACCTGGAGCTCGCCCGTGATCCGGCGCAGGTGGTCGAGGTTGCGCGGCTCGCCCGCCCGCGCGCCGTCGAGGTCGACGACGTGCAGCGACTTGGCGCCGGCGTCGACGAAGCTGCGCGCGGCCTCGAGCGGATCGTCGGCGTAGACGGTCTCGCGGTCGAAGTCCCCGCGCTCGAGCCGTACGGCGCGACCGTCGCGGATGTCGATCGCCGGAAGGAGGATCACGAGCCGCAGATGCTCACGAAGTTCCGCAGCAGCTGCAGTCCGTGCCGGCCGGACTTCTCGGGGTGGAACTGAACGCCGTAGACGCGGCCGTGCTCCACCGCCGTGACGAACTCCTCGCCGTATGTCGCCGTGGCGAGCGCGGCGTCGCTCTGCACCGCGTAGGTGTGCACGTGGTACATCGGACAGGGCTCCGGGAGGCCGTCGGCCAGCGGCGAGCGGTGCTTCCAGCTCACCGCGTTCCAGCCGATCTGGGGCAGCTTCAGTCCGTTCACCGAGAGCCTGTCGACCCGGCCGGGCAGGAGGCCGATCCCGCGCGCGCCTCCGAGCTCCGTCGACGACTCGAACAGGAGCTGCATCCCCAGGCAGATGCCGAGCACCGGCACGCCGGCCTCGGCCCGCTCGCGAACGAGCGCGGCGCGCTCGCCGAGCCGCTCCATCGCCTTCGGAAACGCGCCCACGCCCGGCAGGACGATCCCGCTGGCGTCGGGCAGCTCGCGGGTCACGACCGCCTCGGCGCCCACGTGCTCGAGCGCCTTCTCGACCGAGCGCAGGTTCCCCATCCCGTAGTCGAGGACTGCGATCACAGCAGCCCCTTGGTGGACGGCACCTCGCCGCCGGTGGTCGCGTCGAGCGCCACCGCCCGCCGCAGCGCCAGGGCGAACGCCTTGAACGCGGCCTCGATCACGTGGTGGTCGTTGCCGCCGGCTTCCACGCGCACGTGGAGGGTCAGCTTGGCCGTCGAGGCCACCGCGCGCAGGAACTCCTGCGGCAGGTCGGGCTCGAGGTCGCCGACGGCGCGCTCCGGCCACGGGCCCTCGAACACGGTCAGCGGGCGCCCGGAGACGTCGATCGCCGCGCTCGCGCGCGCCTCGTCCATCGGCACGACGGCCTCGCCGAAGCGCGCGATCCCGGCGCGGTCCGCGAGCGCCTCGTCGAGCGCCTGCCCCAGAACGAGGCCGGTGTCCTCGACCGTGTGGTGCGGGCCGGTCTCGAGGTCGCCGTTAGCGCGGACGTCGAGGTTCAGCCGCCCGTGGCGCGCGAGCGCGTCGAGAAGGTGGTCGAGGAAGCCGACGCCGGTCGCCCGCTCGCCGGCACCCGTGCCGTCGAGGTCCAGCGACAGGGCGATCTCGGTCTCTCCCGTCGTGCGGGTTATCTCGGCGGTGCGGCTCACGCGCGGCGCTCCATCGACTCGGCGTGGACGGGGAATCCCTCGGCGCGGGCGATGGCGGCGCCAGCCGGTGCGAGGCGCGCCGCCGCGCCGGGGGTCAACGATATCCGCGCCATCCGGCGCCGGAAGGTCGCCGGCGACAGCCCGCTCGCGAAGCGCGCGGCGCCGCCCGTCGGCAGCACGTGGTTCGAGCCGGCCACGTAGTCGCCGAACGCCGTTCCCGCCTCCCGACCCACGAACAGGGCGCCCGCCGACCGGACCAGCGGCGCGAGGTCCTCGGCGTCCGCGCCCATCAGCTGGAGGTGCTCGGGGGCGACCTCGTCCGCCAGGCGGACCGCCTCCTGCGCGCTCGCGACCTCGACGCACGTCGCGCGCCCGCCCGTGGCCGCCTCGACCGCGTCGAGGAGCGCCCTGTCGGGCGAGATCGCCACGCACAGCGAGTCCGGGCCGTGCTCAGCCTGTGCCAGCAGGTCGAGCGCGACCAGCTCGGGGTCGGCCCCGTCCGTCGCCACGACCACCAGCTCGCTCGGGCCCGCCAGCCCGTCGATTCCCACCGCGCCGGCCACCTGTCGCTTGGCCTCGGTGACGTACGCGTTGCCGGGGCCGACGATCACGTCGACGGCGGGCACCGACTCGGTGCCGTAGGCGAGCGCGGCGATCGCCTGGGCCCCGCCCATCCGGTAGACCTCGCCGACCCCGCACAGCGCGCACGCCGCGAGGATCGTGGGGTGCGCCAGGCCGCCCGGTCCGGGAGGCGCGCAGACGGCGAGCTCCTCCACTCCGGCGACGCTCGCGGTCACCGCGCACATGACGACCGTGGACGGATACGGCGCGCGGCCGCCGGGCACGTAGGCCGCCGCGCGGCGGACAGGCCGCTCCGCCACCTCGACGACCTGCCCCTGCTCGAGCTCGACGAGGACCGGACCGTGCCGCTGCGCCTCGGCCAGGGCTCGCACGTTGGCGATCGCCGTGCGCAGTCCGGCCAGCACGTCGGGAGGGAGCGTGCCGGGGGCGGTCTCGATCTCCTCGAGCGGAACGCGGAGCTGCTCGGGCGCGAGCTCCGCGTGATCGAAGCGCTCGGTGAACCGGCGGACGGCGTCGTCGCCGCCCTCACGGACGTCCGCGACGATCGCCCGGACGTCGGCCTCGACGTTGGGCGGTGGCGGGACCAGCGCCCGGATCTCGGCCGCGGTGGGCGTCATCGCAGCTCCCGTACGCGCGCGACGAGCGAGTCGACCGCGGCCGCCTTCAGCTTGTGCGCCACCGGGTTCGCGATCAGGCGCGCGGTGGACTCCCAGATCGCCTCGCGCTCGACGAGCCCGTTCTCGACCAGCGTGCGGCCGGTGGCGGTGAGGTCGACGATCGCGTCGGCCAGGCCGGTGAGCGGCGCCAGCTCGACCGACCCCTTCACCTCGACTATCTCCGCGGCGCGGCCCGTGGAGCTGAAGTACTCGGTGGCCACGCGCGGGTACTTGGTCGCCACCCGCACCACTCCGCGCCGGCGCAGCGGCTCGCCCAGCGGGTCCTCCTCCGCGGGCGCCGCCACGATCATCCGGCAGCGCCCGTAGCCGAGGTCGGCGAGCTCGTAGACCTCGCGCTCGCGCTGCTCCATCAGCACGTCCTTGCCGGTGATGCCCAGGTCGGCCGCGCCGTGCTCGACGTAGGTCGGGACGTCGCTCGGCCGCACGGTGAGCACGCCGGCCTCCGGGAAGGTCAGGCGGCGGTCGTTCGTGCGCAGCTCGGCCGTGGGCAGGCCGAGCGCGTCGAGCAGGTCGCACGTCTCGGCGAACAGCGCGCCGCGCGGGATCGCGATCGTCAGCCCCTCGGTCACCGGCCGCGCTCCTCCTCGATCTGCGCGACGTGCACGCGCTGGAGGTCGAGCCCGGCGCCGCACGCGGGCCTGGCCTCGCCGAAGCGGCCGAGCAGCTCGTCGTAGCGGCCGCCGCCGCCCAGCGGGAACGCGACCGCCGGGTCGAGCACCTCGAAGATCGTGCCCGTGTAGTAGCCCAGGTCGCGCAGCAGCCCGAGGTCGAAGATCACGCGATCGGCGACCCCCCGCTCCGCGAGCAGGTCGTGGACGGCGCGCAGGTTCTCGGCGCCCGGGCCGGCCGCACGCGACAGGACCTCCGGGCCGCCGCGCAGCGTCGGCAGCTCCACGAGGGCGGCCCGCGCCGCGGGAGCGAGGCCGAGCTCGTCCACGCGGTGCTCGAGCGCCACGAGGTCGCGCCGCCAGAGCGCCTCGAGCAGCGGCGCGGCCGCATCGTCGGACACGCCCGCCTCCAGGAGCAGGCCGCGGTACAGCATCGCGTCGCCGAGACCGATCCGGTGGCGCCGCAGACCCGTCTCGGACAGCGCCTGCACCACGAGCGCGATCACCTCCGCGTCGCCCTCGGCGCCGCCCACGCCGATCAGCTCGATCCCGCCCTGGAGGAACTCGCGCGCCTGCCCGCTGCCGCGCTCGACCGCGCGGTAGGCGTGCGCGAAGTAGGCGAGGCGGAGCGGCCCGGGCTGGCCGGTGTAGCGGTTGGCCACCAGGCGAGCGATCGGGATCGTGGCGTCCGACCGGAGCGCAAGCACGCTGCCGCGATCGTCGAAGAGGCGGAAGCCGGCGCCGCCGGCCCGGTCGTCGCCGAGCCGCAGCACCTCCTCGTACTCGAGCGCGGGGGTCCAGACCTCACCGTAGCCGGCGCCGTCGAAGCTCGTGTGCAGGCTCGCCGAGAGCGCGCGGAGCTCGCGCATCTCGTCGGGCAGCACGTCGCGCGTGCCGGGAGGAACGGGGTGGATCATGGGGACCGCCGGGGAACGCTAGACGGCCGCGCCGGCCACCTACACGGCCAGCGGCTCGGGCGGGACGCGCTCGATGTGCGCGCCGAGCTGCTGAAGGCGCTCGTCGATCCGCTCGTAGCCGCGGTCGATCTGGCGGATGTTGCCGATCTCCGACGTGCCCTCGGCGCAGAGGGCCGCGATGAGCATCGCCATGCCGGCGCGGATGTCCGGGCTCTCCATGCGCTCGCCGTGAAGCCGGCTCGGACCGCTTACCACCGCGCGATGGGGATCGCACAGCAGGATCCGAGCGCCCATGTAGACGAGCTTGTCGACGAAGAACAGCCTGTTCTCGAACATCTTCTCGAAGACTAGGACCATCCCCTCGGATTGCGTCGCAAGCGCGAGGGCGATGCTGGTCAGGTCGGCGGGGAACGCGGGCCACGGGCCGTCCTCGATCTTCGAGATGGCGTCGCCCTCGTCGTCGCGGACGCGAAGCTGCTGGTTGGCCGGGACGACGACGTCGTTGCCGTCGAACTCCATCGTGCAGCCGAGCCGGGCGAAGGCCAGGCGGGTCATCCGCAGGTCCTCCGGGACGGTGTCGCGCACGCGCAGCTCGCCGCCGGTGACCGCGGCAAGGGCCACGAAGCTGCCGATCTCGATGTAGTCCGGGCCGATCCGGTAGTCCGCGCCGCCGAGCTGGTCGCGGCCGTGGATGATCAGGACGTTGGAGCCGATCCCCTCGATCCGCGCGCCCATCTGGAGCAGGAGGCGGGCGAGGTCCTGCACGTGGGGCTCGGACGCAGCGTTGTGAATCACGGTGGAGCCGGGAGTGAGGGCGGCGGCCATCAGGGCGTTCTCCGTGCCCATCACCGACGGCTCGTCCATGAAGAAGTCGCACTCCTTGAGGCCGTTGGGCGCCGACAGGTGGTACCAGCGGCTGAGCCGGACGTCGGCGCCGAGGGCGCGGAAGGCGTCCAGGTGGGGATCGAGCCGGCGGCGGCCGATCACGTCGCCGCCGGGCGGCGGCATGTCGGCCTGGCGGAAGCGCGCGAGCAGCGGCCCGGCGAGCAGGAACGACGCGCGGATCCGGTTGGCCGCGTTCTCGTCCATCGCCTTCGGGTCGACGTCCGCGGCGCAGAGCGACACCACGTTGTCGTCGCGCCACTCGACCCGGACCCCGAGCCCGGTCAGGAGCTCGAGCATCGCCTCGACGTCGCGGATGCGCGGGATGTTGCGCAGGACGACCTCCTCCTCGGTGAGGAGGCAGGCTGCGAGCGCTGGAAGCGCGGCGTTCTTGTTCCCCGCCGGCACGATGGTGCCCGAGAGCGGGTTACCGCCTTCGATGACGAATTTCTCCATCCGAGATGCCGCGGCCTCGGGGGCGTCTCGCGGCGGGGCAAGCGTACCGAAGGGCATCTGGGGCGGCTTTCGATCCGTGGCTGGCATTCCCTCCCCCTTCGAGGCGACGCGGCGCCGCTACGTTGTGCGCACTATGCCTACGCGGGAGGACGCCTGGAAGCTCTTCTGCGAGTGGACCGAGTCCGACTCGCTGCGCAAGCACGTGCTGGGCGTCGAGGCGTGCATGCGCGCATACGCCCGCGAATGGGGTGAGGACGAGGAGCTCTGGGCGGTCACCGGGATCGTCCACGACCTCGACTACGAGCGCTATCCGGACCTCGACACGGGCCATCCGCGCAGGGCGCTCGAGGAGCTGCCGAAGCTCGGCTACCCGCAGGAGGTGGTCGACGCCGTCGCCGGCCACGCCACCTTCCTCGGGGTCCCGCGCGAGACGCGGATGGCGAAGACGCTGTTCGCGGTCGACGAGCTGAGCGGGTTCGTCGCAGCCTGCGCGCTCGTGCGGCCGACCGGGATCCACGGCATGACGCCGAAGTCCGTGAAGAAGAAGCTGAAGCAGCCGAGCTTCGCCGCGGCCGTCAATCGCGACGAGGTGCGCCAGGGAGCCGAGGAGCTGGGCGTCGACTTCGACGAGCACCTGCGGACGGTGATCGCGGCCATGGAGGAGCGGTCGGCGGAGCTGGGGCTCGAGGGCGGCGGCCCCGACGCCGCGCCCTCCTAGCCGGCCCTACCCGTACACCAGCTCGTACGCCGCCGGCACGGCGAAGACCAGCACGACCCAGACGGCGTACACGACGCGGGCGCCCCACAGCGGCACGCGGGCGCGCGGGTGGCCCCGCGCCGCGAGGGCGAAGGCCACCGCGGCGAGCGCCAGCCCGACCGCCGCGAGCGTGAGCTGGGCGCTCCACTGCCAGGAGTCGTGCCGGTGCCACCAGCGGTAGAAGCCGGCGAAGCCGGTCTCGTAGCGCGGGTGGGCGTCGCAACCGTTGCCGCAGCGGCCGTCGAAGGCGACCCAGGCCGCGAAGGCGATCGCCGCCCCGCCGGTGAGGAGCGCCAGCGAGGGCAGGAGCCGGATCCGCTCGCCGCCGCGCGGGCGGCGCAGCAGCGCGGGGAGTGCCGCGCCGACCGCTACCACGGCGACCAGCGTCGCCGCCGCTAGGAGAGCGTCAGCCGTAGCGCCCGCCCGCGACCGCCCACGCGCGCAGGTGGTCGACCGAGCAGAAGCCGTCGGGGACCCGCTGGTCGCCGCGGTGGCGGATCAGCATCAGGTGGACGTCGCCGAGCGGCTCGCCGCAGTGCGCGCACGCGTCGACGGAGTCGGCGACGCCGGTGGGCTCGGTCGGCGCGCCCGGCTCCCAGGTCGGTCCCTGGATCGCCCACGGGACGACGTGCTCGAGCCGGCAGAAGACCGCCCGGCGGTCGCCGGGCGCCTCGGCGAGCCGGAAGCCGTCGGTGGGCTCGACGGCGTCTCCGCACCAGGTGCAGCGGTCGTCCTTCATTAGAGTCGGACACGATGCCAGACGCCGTTCGGATCATCGTGCTGGAGGGCGACGAGACGGGTCAGGAGCTGCTCGAGCAGGGCGTCCGCCTGCTCGATCCTGCCGTCACGGGCGTCGAGGTCGCGCTGGAGCGGTTCGACCTCTCGCTCGAGAACCGGCGCGCGACGCGCAACGAGGTCGTCGTGGACGCGGGGCGGGCGATCCGCGAGTCGGGCTTCGGCATAAAGGCGGCCACGATCACGCCGGAGGGCGCCGACGACGTCGGCAGCCCCAACCGGATCCTGCGCGAGGAGCTCGACGGGAAGGTGATCATCCGCACCGGGCGGCGGATTCCGGGCGTGACGCCGATCGCCGGGGTCCACTACCCGATCTCGGTCTGCCGGATGGCGGTGGGCGACGCCTACGGAGCCGAGCAGTGGCGGGAGGGCGACGGCGACGCGGAGCTGGCGTTCCGCACCGAGCGGATCTCGCGCGAGGTCTGCCGGGCGGTGGCCGAGCACAGCTTCCGAACGGCGCGCAAGATCCACGGTCGCGTGTACGGCGGGCCGAAGTGGACGGTGTCGCCCGTCTACGAGGGGATGCTCAAGGAGGAGCTCGACGCGGCGGCCGAGCGCCATCCCGAGGTCGCCTACCAGCCGGTCCTGATCGACGCCACCTACGCCGGCCTCGTGTCCGGCGCCGCCGACGCGCCGCTCGTCATCCCGGCGCTCAACCGCGACGGCGACTGCCTGTCGGACTTCGTGCTGCCGCTGTTCGGGTCGATCGCGGGCGCGGAGTCGGTCGTGCTCTCGCTCGACGACGCGTACGAGGTCCGCGCTGTGATGACCGAGGCCCCGCACGGCACGGCGCCGGCGCTGATGGGCAAGAACATCGCGAACCCGATGGCGATGGTCATGGCCGCGGCGGCGCTGCTGCACTACGTGGGCGAGCGCGGGTCGGCGGAGGCGCACCTCGCGTCGCGTGCGGTCTACGAATCCGTGCTCGAGGCGAGCGCGACCGGCGTGCGGACGCCGGACCTGGGCGGGTCGTCGACCACGTCCGAGGTGGTGGACGAGGTCGTCTCGCGCGTGCGCACGAAGATCGACGTCTGGTCGTCGCTCGGCTCGAGCGTGTGACGGAGACGGGGTTCGGCCCCGCCTGCGACCGCGCTCAGCTCGCCGCCGCGCCCTCGCGCCACCGCAAACAGCGGCTAATCACGGCGCCCCGAACGGGGCGTGGTCGACCTGAGGCATCTATGTCATGCCTCATGTCGACCACGCCCGCCGGGCGAGCCGCGGCTGAGGCTCAGAGCGCCGGCAGGCCGGCCTCGGCGCGCTCCTTGGCGCTCATGTGCGCGCGCCGGCGGCGGAGGTAGAGCCGCCGCTGGACGAGGAGCGTGGCGGTGCCGCCCGCGACGATCGAGACGAGGTTGATCGTGAGCTGCTCCATCGCCCCGACCCACTCCTTGCCGTCGCCGTAGGCGGCCGCGACGCCGATGTTGGCCGCCGACGGGATCGTCGTGACTGAGATCAGGACGCCGATGAGCGCGCCCGACTTCGCGGTGCTGAGCGACAGGACACCGGCGATCGCGGCGAGCAGGGCGACGATCACCGAGAACTCGTCGGGGTGCGAGATGAAGCTGGTGAGCGACCGGTTGGTCACCTCGTCCGGCGCGCTGCCGGTGGCGCGCAGCGCGAGCGTCAGGAGGAAGGCGGCCGTGATGCCGACGGGGAAGCCGACCGCGAGCGCGCGCAGCGAGCGGATCGAGAGGTTGCGCCGCTTGTGCACGAGCGCCACGCACAGACCCGCGAGCGGACCGAACTCCGGGCCCACGACCATCGCCCCGATGATCAGGATCGGCGAGTCGATCATGATCCCGATCGCCGCGATCATGGTCGCCACCGCCATGAACGCCAGGAAGCTCCCGCTGAGCTCGGTCTGCTCGGAGGTGCGCGATTCGACCTCCTCCCAGACGACCGCGTCCGACGGCAGCCCGGCGGCGGCCTTCTCAGCCTCGACGGACGCGCGCGAGATCGAGCTGTCGATCTCCTCGAGGGCGATCGTGCCCTCCTCGTGCAGCTTCAGCTCGCGGAGGTCGTGGAGGATCACGCTGGCGTCCTCGCGGGCGACGTCGCAGAGGATCACGTCGCCGTCGGGCTTGCGAGCGGCGTCCTTGAGGTGCACGACGCTCGTGACGGCGGGCGAGCCGCACACGAGGTTGACCGCGTCCTCGGCGCGCGCCTTGGGGGCGACGATCCTCAGGTGGATCACTGCCGGGCCGAGGCCACCGGCTCGGCGAGCAGCGGCGTGAGGGCGGCGCGGATGCGCTCGGGGATCGCGCGCTTGGTGGTCGTGCCCGGCTCGACGAAGACGTGGCGCAGGCCGCCCTCGACCGCGAGCGCCTCCCCCACCCACGCCTCGATCCGCGTGCTCAGGGCGCTGTTGCTCATCGACGCCACGCTCAGGCGGAACTCGACCAGGTCGTCGAAGCGGGCCGGGCCGCGGAAGCGGATGGTCGCTTCGGCGACCATCATGTCGGCGCCCTCCTCGACCATGCCCGAGTAGTCGCCGATCAGCTCGCGCCAGAGCTCGGTGATGACGATGTCGAAGTAGGCGAGCCAGTTGGCGTTGAAGACCACGCCCTGCGGGTCGCACTCGCCGTAGCGGACGCGGAGCGCGTGCGTGAAGACCTCGGGCACGGCGTCCAGGCTATTCCGCCCGCCCGCCGGACCTCCGCGAGGGCGTCTCCGGCGCCTGCAACGAGACTTGCAGTGGAGGCCCCCTTCCGTCCGAGCCCGGCCGTACCTTCCCGAACGCATGTTCCCCCCCGTTCGCACCCGCACCCGAGCCGCGTTGCTCCGCGCGATGGACCGCGCGATCGAGTTCGCCACGCTGGGCGAGTACAGGCTCGAGGTGCCGGGGGCGGACGCTCCGGCGCCGGGTACAGGTCGCAGCGCGCACAGCGTCGGCCGCAGGCCCGGCGCGGTTGCTTCAGGCGGTTCGCCGGCCCGCCGGGTGGACGCGGCGCAGCGCGCCCGCTGCGTCAAGGCAGCGACCCCGGCGGGGCGGCGCG
>DATENL010000366.1:0-8250 GCA_035275105.1 Thermoleophilaceae bacterium | reverse complement strand
CGCGCGCAGGATCGGGACCGTGCGCTCCGGCTTCGTCGGCAGCGCCGCGGTCGGGAACATCGTCGGCGACCGGCGGAAGGAGGTGGTGGCGGCGAGCCTCGACGGCCGCGTGTACGCGTGGAGCTCGCGCGGGCGGCGCCTCCGCGGCTACCCGTTCCACATCGCGCTGCGCCGTCCCGCGGCCCAGGGCCGGCTCGACGCCGCGATCTACGCCACGCCGGCGCTCGCCGACCTCGACCGCAACGGCAGGCTTGACGTGGTCTTCGGCGCCGCCGACCAGCGGATCTACGCGATCGACGGCCGCGGCCGCCCGCTCCCCGGCTGGCCGGTCCGCGCACGCGACGACGCCTCCGGCGGGGCCACCGAGAAGATCCTCTCCTCGCCCGCGATCGGCGACCTGAACGGCGACCGCCGCCCCGACGTCGTCGAGGGGACCGCGGAGACGTACGGCACCACCCCCAACCAGAGCGGGCGCGCCTACGCGTTCTCGGCGCGGGGCAAGCCGCTGCCCGGCTGGCCGGTGCAGATTCCCGGCATCGTGGTCAACGGCATCCCGCTCGCGGGGCAGGGCGTGCCCGACTCGCCGTCGCTCGCCGACGTGGACGGCGACGGCCGCGACGAGGTCGCGGTCTCCGCGTTCACGGGCGAGCCCGAGCTGTACGCGGGCGACGGCACCCGGATGGGCGGCGCGGGCGGCACGAGCCACTTCGCCTACTCGGGCACCGGCGCGGGCTCGAACTCGTCGACGCCCGGCGTCCTCGCCCTCGGCGCCAACTCCGCCTTCGGCCGCACGTCGCGCAACGGCCCGCTGCGCTGGTTCGGCGGCGTGGTCGACTCGCGCCTCGCGCCGGCGCAGCTCTCGCCCGCCACGAAGGTCGCGTTCGACCACCTGCTGGGCGGCTGGGACGCGGGGACCGGGGACTGGCTGCCCGCCTTCCCGCGCGTGATGGAGGGCTGGCAGATCCCGACCGGCCCCGCGATCGCCGACGTGGGCGGCGACGCCCGCGCCGAGGTGGTCGCGGGCTCCTCGGGCGACGTGCTCCACGCCTTCCGCGAGGACGGGACCGAGCCGCGCGGCTGGCCGAAGGACACGGGCGGCTGGCTGCTCGCGTCGCCGGCGGTGGGCGACGTGGACGGCGACCGCCGGTCAGAGGTGGTCGCGGTCACGCGCGACGGCTTCCTGTACGTCTGGGACACCCCCGCGCGGGCGGGGGGGCGCGGCGGCTGGCCGTCGTTCCGCCACGACGCGCGCAATACGGGCCGGTTCGTTCCCTGACACTGGCGGAGCCCCGTCAGGAGTAGCATCCGCACGGTGAAGAAGGCCGCAGGGGTGGCACTCGTCGCGATCGCGGCGCTGTGCCTGGCGGGGGGTGCGACCGCCGCCTCGAAGCTCAAGTTCAAGAGCACGAAGGTCCAGGGGGCGCCGGGCGCCGGCGAGCTGCCGTGGGCCGAGCCGCGCAACGCCGTCGGCCCGGACGGGTGGAGCTGGGTCGTGACGAACCGCCACGCCGAGGACGGCGCCGCGATCGTGCTGGGCTCGAAGGACGGACTCCACTTCAAGGCCGTCAAGGGACTGCCCGCGGGGCAGACGGTCGCGACGCCCGACGTCGACGTCGTCGCGATGCCCACCGGCCGCCTGCTGGCGAGCGAGCTCGACGAGGCCGGGATCAACTTCCCGACGTCGTGGTCGGACAACCGCGGCAAGACGTGGACGGCCTCGACCGGCAGCACGCAGATCGCCGACCAGGACCGGCAGTGGTTCGCGAGCGGCCCGCCGCTGCCCGGGTCGAAGCAGCCGCGCGTCTACCTGCTCTACCACAACCTCGCGTCCGGTCAGGCGCAGCACAACATGTTCGTCGCCACCTCCACCGACGGCGGCGAAACCTTCGGCGCCCCGATCCCGATCACGCTGCCGGGCTCGGACGCGTACGCCGACCTCCAGTGCGCCGACTCCGGCGGCCCCAGCGCGATCTGGGTCAACCAGCACGACGGCACGATCTACGCCGAGTTCACGACGCGCGCCTCCGAGACGCCGGGCGGCGACGTCGGCGGCTGCGGGACGATCCTCACCGGGCAGCCGTTCGAGTTCAACATCGTCGCCGCCACGCGCGTGTGGCTGGCCCAGTCCACGGACGGCGGCCAGACGTGGACCAACTCGCTGGCCGTCGACGACGCCGACACCGGCCAGATCGTGTCGATGCAGATCGCGTCGGGAGGACTCGACCGAGCCGGCAACGTCTACATCGCCTACCCGGAAGGGCCGCTCGGCCGCGAGTACCCCAACTACGCGGGCGCCGGCGTGAAGTACAGGTGGGCCCGCCCGGCGGCGAACGGCGACTTCAAGTGGTCCGCGCCCAGGACGCTCGTGCCGGCCAGCAAGGGCGCGCCCGGCAACGTGCTCGTTCACCTCCAGGCGGGCGACCCCGGACGCCTCATGACCGAGTACTGGCGCGGCCAGGCGCGCGGCTCGAAGAAGCCGATCTGGCACATGTACGCGTCGATGACCACGAACGGCCTCTCGAGCAGTCCGAAGGTGGTGGAGAAGCGCATCTCGAAGGTGCCGACCGACACCGGCACCGCCAGCGACCTCATGGGCGCGTGCACGACGGACACGCCCGTGGCCGGGATCATCAACGGCCTCACCTGCGGGCGCTCGCCGGACGTCTGGGGGCTGACGGCGACGCACGGCTGCCGGGCGGTGTCCGTGTGGCCGGCGGTCGACACCAAGGACGATCCGAGCGACGAGTCCGACGACGCCAAGCGAGTCAAGGGCAACAAGCCGGGCACGTGGGTGTCGAAGCAGACGGGCGGCCCCTCGCTGTGCGGCAAGAGCCCCGGCAAGCCGCTGTTCGCCGGCGGCTGCCCCGACCGCACGCCGCCGGTGTCGCGCTATCTGGACGACGACCCGGTCCGGCTACGCGACCGCGAGCTGCGGATCCGGGGCCGCGTGCACGACAAGGGCTGCGAGAGCGCGAACCTGATTCCCGGCAACGGGCGCGTCAAGCGCGTCGACATCGACGTGGCCAAGATCCGCGGCGACGGCACCGGCAAGAACTGCCGCTTCCTCAGGCACGGGCGGCTGTCGAGGTACCGCAGCTGCGACCGCCCGCTCAACGTGCGGGCGCGCTACGAGAAGACGCGCTGGCGCATCACCTACGTCTTCCCGGCCTCCCTGCCCAAGGGCGAGTACCTGATCCGAGTCCGCGGGACCGACAGGGCGGGCAACCGCGAGTCGCCGCCGAAGCGGTTCCACCTGACCTACAAGTAGGGGCGCCCGCCGGTTAGCTGGGCGCGGTCTCGCTGGCGCGCCGGGCGCGCTCGAGCCGCGTGAGGAACGCCTCGTCCGCCGGCTGCGTGCCGCGGTTCTCGACGCCCGCGCCGTTGGCGGGAGTCAGGTCGCGGCGACGCTGCTCCTGGCGCACGCGCTGCGACGCCTCGGCGACGGCGGACGCGAGCTGCGCCTCCTGCATCGCCATCGCGTTGCGGAGGTCGTCCTCGACGGAGTCGCGATCGCGCAGCTCCTGCTCGAGCACCTCGCGCCGGTGGCGCTCGGACGTGAGCTCCGCGCGAACCTCCTCCAGCTCGGACGTGCGCAGGGCGAGCTCGGCGCGGAGGTCGTCCAGCTCCTGCGCGCCGGGGTCCGGCGCGGCGTCGGCGGGCCAGCGGTGCGTCTCCTCGTCGGCGTCCGCGGGCTCCTCGTCCTCGAGGTGCGCGACCTGGTCGAGCCGCGCCACCAGGTCGGCGACGATCGGGGACTCCTCGTGCAGCTCGGGCTCGGGGCTCGGCTCCGGCTCCGGCTCGACGGTCTCGCCCGGGCGCGGCAGGGCGACCGCGGCGTCCTCCCCGGCCACGAGGACCAGCTCGAGCCGCGGGTCGAGCGCGACGTCGACGGGCACCGTGAAGGCGCCCTTCCACTCCACGCCCTGCGGGGACGCGAGCGGCGCCACGCCGCCCAGGTCGGGTAGGCGCTGGAGCTCGAGCGTCTCGCTGCCGCGCGAGGCGTTCAGGACGATGTCGCCGAGGGGGACGTCGACGGGCGCGAGCCAGCGACCGACGACCCGCAGGAGGCCGAGCTCGTCGCTCGCCTGGACGAACTCGACGACCTCGAGCTCGAACGCGATCGCCTCGACTCCCTCGTCTTCGCGGCGTCTGCCGCCCTTTCTAGAGCGGTTGAAGATGGCCATGGGGCTCTATCGGCACGACGTCAACGGCACTGAACGGCGGCCGCGGGGCCTCATGCCATACTCGCCGCGTGCCGCTGACCCAGCGCATCGGCAACCTCGTCGGCGTGTTCGTCCCGATCGCCGCCTTCCTCGTGGCAATCGTCGTGCTCTGGGGGAGCGCCGTCGGCGTGACGGACCTCGCGATCCTCGTGGTCGGCTACGCGATCGCGATGGCCGGGGTTACCGTCGGCTGGCACCGGCTCCTCACGCACGGCGCGTTCCACACCTCGCGGCCGGTCCGCTACGCGTTCGCCGTGGCGGGTACGTTCTCGGTCCAGGGATCCGTGATCGACTGGGTCGCCGACCACCGGATGCACCACGCGCACGCCGACGAGGACGGCGACCCCCACAGCCCGTACGGCTACGGGGACGGCTTCTGGGCCGGCGTCAAGGGCCTCTGGCACTCGCACGTGGGCTGGCTCTTCACGCGCGGCCACCAGGCCGACGGCCACCGCTACGCACCCGAGCTCGTCGAGGACCGCGGCATGGTCCTGATCGACCGCGCCTTCCCGGCGCTCGTGCTCGCCGGGCTCGCGATCCCGGCGGCGATCGGGTACGCGATCTCGGGAACCGTCGCCGGGGCGCTCACCGCGCTGCTCTGGGGCGGGCTCGTGCGCGTCTTCCTCGGCCACCACGTGACGTTCTCGATCAACTCGATCTGCCACTTCTTCGGGCGCCGGCGCTTCGAGACCGACGATCGCTCGACCAACGTCTTCTGGCTCGCCCCGCTGTCGTTCGGCGAGGCGTGGCACAACAACCACCACGCCTTCCCGCGCTCGGCGCACCACGGCCTGCGCTGGTGGGAGATCGACCCGGGCGGGCTGCTGATCCGGGGGATGCGCCGTCTGCGGCTGGTGTGGAACGTGGTCGAGATCTCGCCGGAGCGGCAGCGCGAGAAGCAGCGGACCGGCGCCGGCTACGCGCGCGGCGCGGTGGGCGCGGGCGCCCGGACCTCGAAGTAAAGGCAGTTCCCCATAATGTCGATAAGGTTTGTGGAGAAATGCCTCTCCCGCCCTCGACACCAGGTCTGGCAGGCGTACACCGGCCCCGCGGCCGCGACCTGATCCGGCCCGAGCTGCGCGACCTGGCGCTCGCCGTCGCCTCCCGGCCCGAGCTCTGGCGGCACCTGGCGCATCACGACCCGGCGGCGCGCTTCTACGAGGAGCTGCTGCGGGACGATCACGTGGCCGTCTGGCTGATCTGCTGGATGCGCGACCACGACACCGGCTTCCACGACCACGACCGCTCGTCCGGCGGCGTGGCGATCGCGTCGGGCGCGGTGCGCGAGGACCGGCTGTCGCTCGCCGGGCCGGTCACGCGCTGGTTCCGCGCGGGTCAGGCGTTCGACTTCGCGGCGTCCGACATCCACCGCGTCCTGCACGACGGCTCCAAGCCCGCGGTCACGATCCACGCGTACTCGCCGCCGCTCTCGCGCATGGGCGCGTACGAGACGACCCCGACCGGCGAGCTCCAGCGTCACTCGATCTCGTACGAGCAGGAGCTGCGCCCGCTGGGCGACGCCGCCGTCAGGTAGGGCGAGGGCCGCGGTCGAGGATCGCGGCCGAGGCCGCCGCCGTCTCGTCGCCGAGCCACGTGGAGCGCATCGGGTCGTCGGCCACGACGGCCTCGAGCTTGGCGACGGTCGCCCCGCGGAGCTGGTCCTTGACGCGCGCGTAGGCGCCGCGCGGCAGTGCAGCCAGCTCGCCCGCGACCTCGAGGCAGCGGTCGATCAGGTCGTCCGGCGCGCACAGCTCGTCGAGCAGCCCGAGCTCCACGGCGCGGTGGTCGGAGTCGATCAGGTCGGCGTGCAGCGTGAGGGCGCGGACGCTCGGAGGCGGCAGCTCGGCGCGCACGATCGCCATCGCCGCCGCGGGATACGGGATGCCGGCGCGGAGCTCCGTGAGGCCGAGCTTGCCGACGCCCGCGCCCACTCGGTGATCGCCGCACAGGGCGAGGATCAGGCCGCCCGCGATCGCGTGGCCGTTGACGGCGCACACGAGCGGCCGCGGGAACGAGTACCAGGACAGGAAGAGGCGGTTGATCCCGTCGACCATCCCGCGCTGACCTTCGGGGTCGAGCGTCGGCGCCACCTTCAGGTCGACGCCGGCCGAGAAGAACCCCTCCCGTCCGGTCAGCACCACGGCGCCCGGCTCGGAGTCGCGCAGCTCGGAGACCGCGGTGCTGCCCTGCTCGAGCAGCTCGAGGTCGAGCGCGTTGGCGGGCGGGCGATCGACGCGTACGAGCGCCACGTCGCCGTGCTCCTCGACCGTCACGAAGCGAGCCATGGGACGGGGAGAACATTAGGGTTTCGGCCAAGGGGGGATCGACACGAGGGTCGGGACGGCTATCGGGCTCGGGCTGCTGGCGCTGATGCTGCCCGCCTCGGCGTCCGCCGCTCCCGTGTCCGACGCCTTCCGAAAGCCGCTCGAGGACGGCTGCCAGCGCAACGTGCCGGGGCTGCTCACGTACAGCTCCCCGGAGTGGGTCTGGGTCGACAGCGCGCGCGTGAGGAGCTCAGACAACGTCCGCCGGATCGCGGGCCGGGTGCTCGAGCCGCACACCGCGGGCGAGGATCTCCCCGAGAACCACCTCAGCTACGACTTCGACTTCAACGTGACGCCGGACCCGTCGTACCGGGGGCTCGCCGGCGGCAGCCCGACCGCGAACGGCGGCAAGGGCAGCGGCAACTGGGACCACACGGCCCCCGAGGAGTACGGCCAGCTCCACGTGGAGTGGGAGTCGGGGGTGATCCCCACGTATGCGTGGCCGGACGAGGGCGACCGCGTCGACGCCTGGGGCCAGTGGATCTGGGACTGCGGTCACTGGGGCGAGGGCTTCGACTTCTCCGCACCCGGGCCGAACGACCCGACGGCGCCGCTCACGCACAACGGCGACTACCTCACGCCCGGCGAGACCGAGAGCGAGCTGGTCGGCACGCCCGAGGCCAAGCGGATCCGCGGTGAGCAGACCGAGCTCCATCCGCTCACGGCGGTCGTGGTGCACCGGGCGCGCTCGTATGCGGCATCCGCCCGCGAGCGCCAGACGGACGCGTTCATCTCCACGCGCGGCACCGGCGCCCACGCCGAGGAGCGCTGCGCGCACGAGATCCCGCCGCCGGCCGGCCAACCCGTGCGCGGGCCCGACTTCGCGGCCTGCGTGCACGACGCGTCGAAGGAGTACCAGTCGCTGTCGGGCCGGACGTTCGCGTTCGTGGTGCCGGCGCCGCTGCGGCCGTCGCGCAACGCGCGGCTCCGCTACCGGGCGTTCGGCCGTGTCGCCGACCACCACGCGCACGTCCAGGAGAAGCCCGAGTCCGACGGGCTCCACGTGCGGGTGTCGTTCGACCGCGTGCCCCGCGGGACGCTCGAGGACTTCGGCGGCACCTGGCTCGTCGGCTGGGACGGGGACGGCGGCGGGCGGCCCGAGCGCCTGCGCTGGACGCTGCGGTCGATCAAGGTGAACGAGACGTTCGACCCGAACCCCGACGACCCGCAGCAGACCGGCGTGCCACCGGGCGAGTACAACCTCTACGTCGACCTCAACGGGCTCTGGCGGTTCGTGGGCGGCCGCGGGCTCGGGACGGCGCTCGGCGGCACCCCGCCGCAGTGGGTGCCCGGGCTGGGCGCGGTCCGGGACGGGCAGACCTTCACCGGGATCGACCGCAGCGTGGACGTGCTCGTCCCGCGGGGGAAGGGAGTGCGGGTGCGCACGAACGCGCGCGAGTGCGACCTGCCGCGAATGGACCCGTGCGCCGCGACCCCCGAGCTTGCGAGCGGCAACGACCTGCCGGGCGACCACGCCGACGAGTTCGCCTCCGCGAGCGCGGCGCTCGGCACGCACGTGCTGAAGCCCGACGGCGACGCGTACGAGATGACGTACTCGATCAGGCGGCTTGCGCGGCCGGGGCTTCCCGGGGCGCCGTGCGTTGACGTCCGGGCGCCCACGTCCCGCTTCGACCACCGCGGCGCCGTCTCGGCGTCGAGCCGCGGGCTGCGGCTGCGGGGGCGCGCAGCCGACCGCGGCTGCG
>DATENL010000365.1:0-21533 GCA_035275105.1 Thermoleophilaceae bacterium | reverse complement strand
GAGCGGCTCCGCGCGCCGCGCCACCAGCGTGACGCCGTGGCCGCGCCGCGCGAGCCCGCGCGCGAGCTGCTCCCCGATCCCGGACGAGGCGCCCGTGACCAGGGCGGTCGAGCCGTCGGAAGGGGGTGGCAGCGACATCGGCGCGGACGATATTCGGATGCGCGCGTCTACGCCGCGCGGCGCAGCGGCGCTCGCGCCGGCTTGCGGCGCGGCTCGTCACGGAAGCTCGCCAGCGCACCGGCGATCGCGCGGTAGGCGTCCACGTGGACGGCCATGCCGCAGTGGCTCGAGTGGATCTCGAGGTGCTCGGCGCACGGGTCGAGGCAGGACCGCCAGTCCACGATCCCGTCGCTCTTCGAGTAGACGGACAGGTAGCCGACCTCGCCGGGAACCGGCGCCTCCAGGTCCTCCCAGAAGCCGACGCAGCAGTCGCCCCACCTGCACGAGTGCTTGAAGCAGCTCTTGGCGCCGATCGTGCCGAGCGTCCCGACCAGGTAGACCTGCGCGTGGACGAGCGGATGGACCGCGAGCGGGTCGAGCTGCGGCGACCCGAGGGCGATGATCCCCGACACGAGGTCGGGGCGCCTGACCGCGAGCACCTTGGCGAAGTTGCCGCCGCGGCTCTGCCCGACGATCGCGACCTTCTGGCCCTGCGTCTCGGCCATCGTCTCGAGGCGCTCCTCGAGGCGCTCGACGGCGGTGGCCGAGCAGGCGACGTTCGAGCGGATCCCGGCCTTGCGGGTGTAGTGGCCGGTGCGCCGGAGCCACTTGGTCATGACTCCGAGCGAGTCGTCGCCGGCGAGGAATCCCGGTATCAGCATCACCGGTTGACCCCCGGCATCCTCGATGTCGTGGCCCCGGTACACGGGGTGGCGCATCAGCGCCGCGGCCTCCCGGCCGATCCGGCCCTCCCGCCAGATCGGCGGAAGCGCGAAAAGTGAACGCGCCGTCATCTTCCTTGAATGCACCCTACCCGCGCCGGCGGTTGTGAATCCGTCCGGTATCGGACCCCCGTCCCCCGAACGGGGGATGGTTGCGGCGCCAGGTATGTCGACGCCGCTCCACGACTACGATCCCGACCCATGCGCGCGGCGACGATCATCGACGAGCAGATCCGGATCGAGGACCATCCGGACCCCCAACCGGGTGCCGGCGAGCTCCTGGTACGCGTTCGCGCAGCGGGACTGAACGGGGCCGACATGCTCCAGCGCCGCGGCCGCTACCCGGCGCCGCCCGGCGCGCCGCAGGACATCCCGGGGCTCGAGCTGGCCGGCGAGGTCGCCGCCACCGGCCCGGGCGCGAGCCGCTTCACCGAGGGCGACCGCGTGATGGCGATCGTCGCCGGCGGCGGCCAGGCGGAGCTCGCCGTCGTGCACGAGCGCGTGGCGATGCCCGTCCCGGACGCGCTCGACTGGCCCGCCGCCGGTGGTTTCCCCGAGGTCTTCACCACCGCGCACGACGCCCTCTTCACGCAGGCCGGCCTGACGTCCGGCGAGCACCTGCTGGTCCACGGCGGCGCCGGCGGAGTCGGCACGGCCGCGGTGCAGCTCGGCCGCGCGGCCGGCGCTCGCGTGACCGCGACGGTTCGCAACTCGGAGCTCCGCGACGGCGTGCGCGAGCTCGGCGCCGACGCCGTCGACCCCGAGGGGTTCGCCGACCGCGGGCCGTTCGACGTCGTGCTCGAGCTCGTGGGCGCGCCGAACCTGGCCGCGAACGTGGGCGCGCTAGCGACCGGCGGCCGGGTGGTCGTGATCGGCATCGGCGCCGGGGCCAAGGCGGAGCTCAACCTCGCCGCCCTGATGGGCGTGCGCGGGAGCGTGCGCGGCTCGACGCTGCGCGCGCGGCCGCTCGAGGAGAAGGCGATCGCCGCGCGCGGCGTCGAGCGCAACGTCCTGCCGCTCGTCTCCGACGGCTCCGTGCACGTGCCGGTGGCCGGTACGTTCGCGCTCGACGACGCCGCGGCGGCGTACGAGCGCTTCGCCGCCGGCGGAAAGCTGGGGAAGGTCGTCCTCACGATGTGACGCGTGCAACAGGTGGCCTGGCCCCTGTTGCAGGCGCAACAGGGGCCAGGCCACCTGTTGCACTGGCCCCTGTTGCGCCGAGGTGTCGCCCGGGCCCAGATCGGCTACAACCCAGGCGTGACCACATACTCTCCGGACTCCGACGTTCTGACCGGGCGCCGCGAGGAACGGAAGGCCCACAACCGCGAGAAGCTGCTGCTGGCCGCCCGCCGCGTGTTCGCCACGAAGGGACTCGGGGAGGCGACCGCCCGCGACATCGTGCGCCAGACCGACCTCGCGACCGGCACCTTCTACAACTACTTCGACTCGAAGGAGGACGCCTTCGGCGCGCTGCTGCAGCAGCTCGCGGCGAAGGCGCGCGCGGCCGTGAGGGAGCAGCGCAACAGGCCGGGGGCGACGCTCGAGGAGCGGATCCACGACGCCTACTACGCGTACTTCGAGCTCGCCGTGGAGGACGCCGAGCTGTTCGCCGTCTTCCGTCGCAACGCCGGAGTCATCGCGATGATGCCGGGGGAGGACCCGTTCGAGGCCGGGCTCGCGGAGCTGTTCGCCGACCTCGGTGACTGGGCCGTCGCCGGCGACCTGCCGAACGTCGACCTCGGCTACCTCGCGACCGCGATGATCGGCACCGGGTTCCAGCTCGCCACCCAGCTCGCCGACCGCGAGCCGCCGAACGTCGAGGCCGCTGCCCAATTCTGCACCCGGCTCTTCATGGGCGGTATTCCGGCGCTCCCGGAAGGGTAATCTTGCGCCGATGAGCGCGGATGGCGGGGGCTCGGCCGCCGAAATCGTCTTCGACCGCGCCACGAAGACCTACCCCGGGCAGCCCCAGCCGGCGGTCAACGAGCTCGACCTCAGCATCGGCGCGGGCGAGATCTGCATGCTCGTTGGGCCGTCGGGCGGCGGCAAGACGACCGCCCTGAAGATGATCAACCGCCTGATCGACTTCGAGGGCGGCGACATCACGATCGACGGCCAGAGCGTCCGGTCGCTCGACGTCACCGAGCTGCGCCGGGGGATCGGCTACGTGATCCAGCAGATCGGGCTGTTCCCGCACATGACGGTCGAGACGAACATCGGCACCGTGCCGCGGCTGCTCGGCTGGGAGCGCGACCGCATCCACGAGCGCTCGCGCGAGCTGATCGCGCTGGTCGGGCTCGACCCGGACCGCGACGGGCGCCGCTACCCGGCCCAGCTCTCGGGCGGGCAGCGGCAGCGGATCGGCCTCGCCCGCGCGCTCGCCGCCGACCCGCCGGTGATGCTGATGGACGAGCCGTTCGGCGCGCTCGACCCGATCACGCGCGACCGCCTCCAGCAGGAGTTCCTGTCGCTCCAGGCGCGAATCCGCAAGACCGTCGTGTTCGTGACCCACGACATCGACGAGGCGATCAAGATGGGCGACCGGATCGCCGTCCTGCGCGAGGGCGGCGTGCTCGCCCAGTACGACACCCCCGACAAGATCCTCGCCGAGCCCGTCGACGACTTCGTCGCGCAGTTCGTCGGGGCCGACCGGGGCCTCAAGCGGCTGTCGCTGCGGCGTCTCGAGGACATCAGCCCGATCGAGGCGCCGGCCGCGAAACCCGGCGACAACGCGCAGGCGGCGCTCGGCCGGGTGCAGCGCGCGGGCTTCGACAACCTCGTGCTGGTGGACGACGACGGCCGGCCGACCGGCCTCCTGCCCGTCGACCGCCTTGCGGCCGATCGCGTACCCAGCGACGGCGCGCGGCCGATCGAGGCGGTAGGGACTCCGAGCATGCCGCTCCGCGACGCGCTGTCGGTGATGCTGTCGCAGACCGGCAGCCACCTCGTGGTCGTGGACGAGGACGGCCGCTTGGCGGGGCTCGTGTCGGCTGACCTGATCAGCCAGGAGCTGGCCTCGAAGGTGGCCGCGTGAGCGCGGTGGTGCTGGCGCAGACGGTCATCCCCGACTTCGGCGGCGGCGGCGCCGGCTCGTGCGTGCGGCAGGACAAGCTCTTCTGCTGGGACTGGTTCTCGGAGCACTGGAGCGACACGTTCCAGCCCAAGCTGATCGACCACATCGAGCTGACGCTGATCGCCGTGGGAATCGGCCTCGTGATCTCGTTCGCGCTCGCGCTGGTCGCCTACCGCTTCGTACGCCTGGAGACGCCGATCACGATGCTCACCGGGCTCCTGTTCACGATCCCGAGCGCGGCCCTGTTCCAGCTGCTCGTCCCGGTGACCGGCCTGACGACCACGACCGTCGAGATCGCGCTGGTGTCGTACACGCTGCTGATCCTCTTCCGCAACATCGTGGTCGGTCTGCGCGGCGTGCCCGAGGAGGTGCGCGAGGCGGCCCGCGGGATGGGACTGACGCGGCGTCAGACGCTGCTCCGCGTGGAGCTGCCGCTCGCGGTGCCGGCGATCCTCGCCGGCGTGCAGGTGGCGACCGTCACGGTGATCAGCCTGGCGACCGTCGGCGCGTTCATCGTCGACCAGGGCCTGGGTGACCCGATCTTCAAGGCGATCCAGACGTCGTTCAACACCGAGCTGATCGCCGCCGGCCTGTTGACGACCCTGCTCGCCCTGGTCGCGTACCTGATCATCGCCGTGGCGCAGCGGCTGCTCACGCCGTGGGCCGTGAGGGCGAACCGATGAACGACTTCCGCGACGCGATCACCTTCATCGGCGACAACACCGACCTGCTCTGGGACAAGTCGGTCGAGCAGCTCCTGCTGTCGGCGGCGGCGATCGGGGTCGCGCTCGTGATCGCGATCCCGCTCGGGCTCTGGCTCGGCCACCTCCACCGCGGCGCGTGGCTCGCCATCAACGTCGCCAACATCGGCCGCGCGCTGCCGAGCCTGGCGATCATCGCGATCGGGATCGGCATCCTCGGGCTCGGCTTCGTGAACGTGATGGCGGCGCTGGTGGTGCTCGCCGTGCCGCCCCTCCTCACGAACACCTACGTGGCCATCGACGGGGTCGACCGCGACGCTGTCGAGGCCGCCCGCGCGATGGGCATGCGCGAGCGCCAGGTGCTCACCAGGGTGGAGCTGCCGCTCGCCCTTCCGCTCATCTTCGCGGGCATCCGCACGGCCGCGGTGTACGTCGTCGCCACGGCGATCCTCGCCGCGATCGCGGGCGGCGGAGGGCTCGGGGAGATCATCTTCAACCAGGCGAGCTACCGGCTCGCCGGGGTGCTGGCGGCCGCCATCTGGGTGTCGGCGCTCGCGTTGTTGGTCGAGGGGGTGTTCGCGCTGATCCAGCGGATCGTGACTCCGGCTGGACTACGGCGGACAGCACCCGAGGTCGGACCTGTAATCGACACAGCTGGAACCAGCTGACGAAGGGGGAAGGACCCATGAAGTGGATGAGGGTGCGCACGCTCGCGAGCGTGGTGATCGCACTGGTGCTGGCCGCCGCCGTCGCGGCGTGCGGCGACAGCGACAGCGAGGACTCGGGCTCGAAGAGCTCGGTGCCGTCCGGTCAGCCCGGCAAGGGCAAGCCGCCGGTGACCATGGGCGACAAGAACTTCACCGAGCAGTACATCCTCGGCGACCTCTACAAGCAGGCGCTCGAGGCGAAGGGGTTCACGGTGAATCTCAAGGGCAACATCGGGAGCTCGGAGATCATCGACAAGGCGCTCACCAGCGGCAAGATCGACATGTACCCCGAGTACATGGACGTCATCAACAGCGTGATCGCCGGCGGCAAGGACGAGGACCGGCCCAAGAGCGCCGACGAGGCGTACACGCGCGCGAAGGCGTTCGAGGAGAAGCGCGGCTTCACCGTGCTCGACAAGACGCCGTTCTTCAACGCGGACGCGAATGCGGTGAAGCCGGAGTTCGCGCAGAAGAACGGGCTTCGCTCGACCGCCGACCTGAAGAAGCTCAAGTCGTTCAAGTTCGGGGCGCCGCCCGAGAACAAGACGCGCTTCCAGGGCGTGAAGGGGATGAAGCAGGTCTACGGGCTGAACAACCTCGAGTTCAAGCCGCTGGCGATCGGGCTCCAGTACAAGGCGCTCGACCAGGGTGAGATCGACGTGGCCGCGGTGTTCACCACGGACGGCCAGCTCCAGGGCGGCAAGTACACGGTCCTAACCGACCCGGAGGGGATCTACGGCTACCAGAACGTCGCGCCCGTCGTGAGCAAGAAGGTGCTCGCCGAGCAGGGTCAGGCGTTCGCCGACACGCTCAACGCGGTCAGCGCGAAGCTGACCGTCGAGGCGATGCGGAAGATGAACGCCGCCGTCGACCTCGACAAGAAGGAGCCGGCCGACGTCGCCGACCAGTTCCTCCAGGCGAACGGACTGAAGTAGACGCTGAGAAGGCTGCCCGTCCTCAACCCCTGAGGGCGGGCAGCACCTTCTCGCCGTAGGTGCGGATCGCGCCGTGCGGGTCCGCGCCCGAGTTGTTCATCACGACGACGATCGTCGCGCCGAGCTTCTCGACCTCGCGCAGGCGCTCGGCGTGCATGCCGGGGTCGGACCCGATCACGAACTGCTCCTTCAGGTCGTCGTCGGAGAGCTGCTCGGCCCCGCGCTCGTACATCGCCTTCGGGTCGTGCCAGTCGTCGGTGTAGAACTCGTCGGGCTGCGCGCCCTTCCATACGCGGGCGCCCTCGAGCGCGGCGTCGTCGTCCTCGGCCCACGACACGCCCGCCTGGAGCAGGATCTCGCCGGGCTCCTTGCCGGCGTCCTCGGCCGCCGACTTGTAGGCGTCGATCAGGTCGGGCACGCTGCCGGGGTCGGCGAGCGTCCACAGCCCGTCGCCCCAGCGGCCCGCGACGGCGGCCGCCCGCGGCCCGAACGCCGAGACGTAGATCGGCGGGCGTCGCTCCGGCCGCGTGTGGAGGTACGCGCGCTTGGTCCTGAAGTGCTCGCCGTCGTGGTCCACGCGCTCGCCGTCGAACAGCCGGTGGATCAACTCGAGCGCCTCCTCCATGCGCTCGACCTGCTTGCCCACGGGCGGCCAGTCGGCGCCGAGCGGCGACTCGTTGAGCGACTCGCCCGACCCGAAGCCGAGGTACGGGCGGCCGGGGTACATCACCTCGAGCGTGGCCCACGCCTGCGCGATCAGTGCGGGGTGATAGCGCGGCCCGGGCGGGGTGACCCCGGTGCCGAGCGGCACCCGGCTCGTGGCCTGCGCCGCCGCGCCGAGCCACACCCAGGCGTGGCCGGACTCGCCCGGCTCCCACCAGGGCTGGAGGTGGTCGGAGCAGCCGATGCCGTCGAAGCCCGCGTCCTCCGCCTCGACCGCCTGGCGCAGCAGGTCGTCCGGCGGGAACTGCTCGTGGGCGCAGAAGTGGAAGTAGCGAGTCACGACGGAACGGCTACCCGAGGCCGAGGGGGTGTATGCATCGTGCCCGCCAACGAACAGGAGTGCAGATGACTCGAGGCTCGTACGAGACCATCCTCTACAGCGCCGACGGGCCGATCGCCACGCTCACGCTCAACCGCCCGGACTCGCTGAACACGATCGTCCCGCCGATGCCCGACGAGGTCGAGGACGCGGTTGCGGAGGCGACGCGCGACCAGGCCGTGAAGGTGATCGTGCTCCGCGGCGCCGGCCGGGCGTTCTGCGCCGGGTACGACTTCAGCGGCGGCCTCCGCCACTGGAACCCCGGGATCACGACCGACGGCAGGTGGGACCCCGGCAAGGACTTCGCCGCCGCTACGGCGCCGCAGCTGTCTCCCACCCAGAAGCTGATGAGCGTCTGGCGGACCTCGAAGCCTGTCATCGCGCAGGTGCACGGATGGTGCGTGGGCGGCGGGAGCGACTTCGCCCTGTCCGCCGACCTCGTGGTGGCCAGCGAGGACGCGGTGATCGGCACGCCGTACAGCCGGATGTGGGGCGCGTACCTCTCGGGCATGTGGATCTACCGCCTCGGCCTCGCTCGGGCCAAGTACCACGCGCTCACGGGCCGCCCGCTGTCCGGGCGCGAGGCCGCGGACGTCCAGCTGATCAACGACGCCGTCCCGTTCGAGCGGCTCGAGGACACCGTGCGCGAGCTCGCGGACGACCTGGCGTCGCTGCCGGCGTCTCAGCTCGCCGCGATGAAGCTGGTCGTGAACCACGCGTACGAGCAGCAGGGCCTGGCGAGCACGCAGACCCTCGGGCCGATCCTCGACGGGCTGATGCGGAACACGCCGGACGCGCTCGACTTCATCGACCGCGCGGAGCGCGAGGGCGTCAGCGCCGTGGCGAAGGAACGCGACCGGCGCTTCGCCGACTACAGCGCCGGGCCGCCCGAGCGCCGGCCCGACCCGAGCCACGTGATCGCGGCCGAACCCCGTTAACCTCGCGCCCGCCATGGCGGTCGAGCGAGTGCAGGCGAACGGGATCGAGATCGCATTCGAGGCGGTCGGCGACCCGGCCGACCCGCCGCTCGTCCTGATCCACGGGATCAGCCGGCAGCTGATCGACTGGCGCGACGAGTTCCTGGCGGCGCTGGCCGGGCGCGGGCTGCGCGTGGTCAGGTTCGACAACCGCGACGCCGGCGAGTCGACCCACCTCGACGACTCGGGGCCCGGCTACACGCTGTCCGACATGGCGGCGGACACGGCCGGCCTGATCGACGCGCTCGGGCACGACTCCGCGCACGTCGTCGGCGTGTCGATGGGCGGCATGATCGCCCAGACGCTCGCGATCGAGCACCCGGACCGCGTGCGCAGCCTCACGTCGGTGATGTCGACCACCGGCGACAGCGAGGTCGGCCAGGCCACGCCGGAGGCCCAGGCCGTGCTGCTCGCGCCGCCGCCGCGCGACCGCGACGAGGCGGTCGCGCTCCGGCTCCGCAGCCAGCGGGTCATCGGGTCGCCCGGCTTCGACCGCGACGAGGACTGGATCGCCGAGAACGCCGTGCGCGCTTACGAGCGCGCCTTCGACCCGGCCGGCGTTCGCCGTCAGTTCGCGGCGATCATCGCGTCGGGCAACCGCACCGACCGGCTGCGCGGGCTGCGCGTGCCCACGCTCGTGCTGCACGGTGAGGACGACCCGCTCATCGGGGTGAGCGGCGGACGCGCGACGGCGGCGGCCATCCCGGGCGCGGAGCTCGTCACGATCGCGGGCATGGGCCACGACCTGCCGCGGGGGGCCTGGGAGCGCATAATCGACCCGATCGCGGCACTGGTCGAGCGCGTCGAGCGCGAGCGGGTTCCGGCGTAATGGAGCTGCGCGACCGCGTGGCCGTCGTGACCGGCGGCGCCTCGGGGATCGGGCGTGCGCTGGCGCACCGGTTCGCCGAGGACGGCGCGCGCGGGGTGGTGGTGGCGGACCTCGACGGGCCGGGCGCGGAGGCCGTGGCGGCGGAGATCGGGGCGGCGGCCGTGGGGCTTCGCTGTGACGTCGCGCGCGCCTCCGACGTCGATCGGCTGGTCACGGAGGCCGAGAGCTCGTTCGGGCCCGTCGACCTCTTCTGCGCCAACGCCGGCGTGGGCGTCGGAACCGACGTCTTCGCCTCGGACGAGGAGTGGGACCTGGCGTTCGGAGTCAACGTCCGGGCGCACATCCTGGCCGCCCGCCGGCTCGTGCCGGGCTGGCTCGAGCGCGGCGAGGGCTACTTCCTGTCGACAGCCTCCGCCGCCGGGCTGCTCACGCAGATCGGCTCGGCCCCCTACTCGGTGACCAAGCACGCGGCGGTCGCGTTCGCGGAGTGGCTGTCGGTGACCTACGGCGACCGCGGCCTGCGCGTGAGCTGCCTGTGCCC
This sequence comes from Thermoleophilaceae bacterium, assembly GCA_035275105.1. Taxonomy (GTDB): domain Bacteria; phylum Actinomycetota; class Thermoleophilia; order Solirubrobacterales; family Thermoleophilaceae; genus AC-37. The sequence continues at coordinate 11,847 of DATENL010000365.1, read as the reverse complement.
GATGGGCGTGAACACGGCGATGCTGAACGCCGGCCTCGACGCCGGAGGCGAGGAGGGCCTCGGCACCCGAGTGGTAGCGGCCGCCGGCGACGTGCTCGAGCCCGAGGAGGTCGCCGGCGTGGTCGTCCACGCGCTCCGCGAGGAGCGCTTCCTCGTCCTGCCGCACCCCGAGGTGCTCGAGTTCTTCCGCCGGAAGGGCGCCGACTACGACCGCTGGCTCAAGGGCATGCGCCGCCTACAGGCGACCGTCATGGGGGCCTGACTGTCCACTGTGCGGATTAGAGATCGCTATGCGACCTCTAATCCGCACGCTTGTCCTAGTTCAGCCGCTCCACGAGCATCGCCATGCCCTGGCCGCCGGCCACGCACATGGTCTCGAGGCCGATCGTCTTGTCGTCGGTCTCGAGGTCGTTGAGCAGCGTGCACATGATCCGGGCGCCGGTCATGCCGAACGGATGGCCGAGGGCGATCGCGCCGCCGTGCGGGTTCAGCTTCTCGATCGGGATCTCGCACTTCTCCATGATCGGGATCACCTGAGCGGCGAACGCCTCGTTCAGCTCGACGACGTCGACGTCCTGCATGGTCATGCCGGCGCGCTGGAGGACGTTGTGGATCGCGCCGATCGGCGCCACGCCCATGATCTCCGGCTCGAGCCCGCTCGTGGCCGAGGCGAGGATCCGAGCGCGCGGCTTCAGCCCGAGCTCGCTCGCCCTCTCCTCGCTCATCAGCAGCACCGCGGCGGACCCGTCGTTCAGCGGGCAGGAGTTGCCGGCCGTCACGCGGCCGCCCTCCTCGCGGAACGCGGGCTTCAGCTCGGCGAGCTTCTCGACCGTGGTGCCGGGACGCGGCCCGTCGTCCTTCGTCACCTCGCCGTGGTCGGGCGTCTCGACGCCGACGATCTCGCGGTCGAAGAAGCCGCTGTCGCGTGACTCGACGGCGAGCTGCTGCGAGCGCGCGGCGTACTCGTCCATCGACTCGCGCGAGACGTTGAAGCGGTCGGCCACGTTCTCGGCCGTCTCGCCCATCGAGATGTACGCGTTGGGGGTCCCGTCGTGGCCCTGGAGCTTGGGGTTCTGGGTGTCGGGCAGGGTGGCCTCGCTGTTGGGGCCGGCGCGCGAGACCGACTCGACGCCGGCCGCGATGTACACGTCGCCGTCGCCGGCCTTGATCGCGTCGGCTCCGATCCGGATCGCGTTGAGGCTCGACGCGCAGTACCGGGCGATGGTCGAGCCGGTGACCGAGTCGGGCAGCTTCTCGGACAGCAGCACCGCGATGCGGCCGATGTTGTAGGCCTGCTCGCCCTGCGTCATGCCGCAACCGCAGATCACGTCCTCGACGCTCGCGGGGTCGACGTCCGGGTTGCGCTCCATCAGCTGGTCGATCACGTAGGCGGTCATGTCGTCGGGGCGCACCTGGGTCAGGGAGCCCTTGAACGCGCGCCCGATCGGGGTGCGCAGGGCGTCGACGATCACTGCTTCTGGCATGGATGAGGTCCTTCTTCCGGGGACTGGCGGCGAAACGGGCGCTCGCGCGCCCGTGGCGATGAAGTCTACGCTGCCGTAACCGTGGCGCGTCTGGACATCCCGGATCGCCTGTACCGGCGGCTCGGACCGAGGTACCTCCGAATCGAGGTGCCGCTGCTGCTCTTCTCGAACCTCGCGGTGGGGCTGGTGGGGCTCGTGTCGCTCGCGCTCTACATCGACGTCGACGTCGATGAATTCCTGCTCCTGCTGGGCGTGGTGTGGCTTGAGTTCTGGATCCCCGACGCCCTTCTGGGACTGCGCATGGCCCGGAGGCACCTGGCGCCGGTCCAGCGCTGGGTCGACGACGGCGCCGGTCCCGAGGACGCGTGGGCCGCGGCCGCCACGCTCCCCTACGAGCTGCTTCGGTACCGCCCGTTCTACGTGTTCGCGCTGATCGCGGCGCCGATCTACGACGTCTTCGCCGTCGAGCTGCTCGACCTGCCGTTCTACGTGAACGGGATCCTGATGGTCGGCAACCTCCTGGTCTACGCGTACTGGGTGGCGCTCCGCTTCCTCGGGGCCGAGCGGATCATCCGGCCGCTGCTCGCGGAGACCGGCGAGCGGCTGCCCGCCGATGCCCCCCTGCCGAGCACGGTCTCGTTGCGCGGCCGGCTGCTCGCCGCCCTGCCCGCGCTCGTCGTGATCGGGAGCGGAATCGCGCCCGGCCTGGCGTCGCACGCCGGCAGCGACGCGGCGCGGCTCGGCCTTGGCGTGATCTCGGGCTTCGTCGTCCTGGTGGTGGTCGGGATCCCGGTGATCCAGCTGCTCGCGGACTCCGTCGTGGCGCCGATCAGCGCGCTCGAGCACGCGACGGCCCGCGTGGCGCGCGGCGACTTCGAGGTGCGGGTGCCGGTGACGTCCACCGACGAGAGCGGCCGGCTCTCGCGCTCGTTCAACGACATGGTCGCGGGGCTCGCCGAGCGCGAGCGGCTGCGCGAGACCTTCGGCGCCTACGTGGACCCGGACATCGCCGAGCACATCCTCAAGGAGGGCACGAACCTGGGCGGCGAGCAGGTGGAGGTGACCGTGATGTTCCTGGACGTGCGCGACTTCACCGGCTACGCCGAGCGGTCGGACGCGCAGGTCGTGGTGGCCGCCCTCAACCGGCTGTGGGAGTGCGTCGTGCCGGTGATCCACGACCACCACGGGCACGTCGACAAGTTCGTCGGGGACGGCCTACTGGCGGTGTTCGGCGCCCCGCGACGGCGTGAGGACCACGCGGATCAGGCCGCGCGCGCGGCGATCGAGATCGTCCAGAGGGTCCGCCGCGACGTCGGCGAGGAGCTCGAGATCGGCGTCGGGATCAACTCGGGCAGCGTGGTGGCGGGCAACGTGGGCGGCGCCGGCCGGCTCGAGTTCAGCGTGATCGGCGACGCCGTCAACGTCGCCGCGCGCGTGGAGGCCGCGACGCGGCAGACCGGCGACGCGATCCTCATCACGGACGCGACGCGAGGGCTCCTCGGCGACGCGGACGGCCTGGAGCTGCGGGCGCGCGACGAGATCCCGCTCAAGGGCAAGTCGGAGCCCGTGGCGCTCTACGCGCTGGAGGCGCCTACTTCGGCGGCATCCGAAGCGCGCCGTCCAGCCTGATCGTCTCGCCGTTGAGCATCGGGTTCTCCGCGACGTGGCACGCCAGCGCGGCGTACTCCGACGGCTGGCCCAGGCGCGACGGGAACGGGATCTGCTCGCCGAGCGCCTCGCGCGACTCCTCCGGCAGCGCGGCGAGCAGCGGCGTGTCGAAGGTGCCCGGCGCGATCGTGCACACGCGGATGCCGATCCGCGCGAGGTCGCGGGCGGCGGGGAGCGTGAGCCCGACGATCCCGCCCTTCGAGGCCGCGTAGGCGGTCTGGCCGATCTGGCCGTCGTACGCGGCGATGCTCGCGGTCATCACGACCGCGCCGCGCTCGCCGCCCGCGTCCGGCTCGTTCTGGGACATGGCCGCGGCGCCCAGGCGAAGGACGTTGAAGGTCCCGACCAGGTTCACCCGCAGCACGGTCTCGAACGGCTGGAGCTGCGCGGGCCCGCGCTTCGACACCGTTCGCTCCGCCCAGCCGACCCCGGCGCAGCTCACCGTGAAGCGCAGCTCGCCGAGCGCCTCGACGGCGCCCGCCACCGCGGCCTCCACGTCCGCCTCGCTCGTCACGTCGCAGCGGAAGCCGACCGCGGCGTCGCCGAGCTCGTCCGCGAGCGCGTCGGTGCGCTCCTCGTTCAGGTCCGCGATCGCCACGCGGGCGCCGCGCTCGACCAGCGCGCGGGCGGTCGCCTCGCCGAGGCCCGACGCTCCACCGGCGACGAGCGCCCCGATGCCTTCCAGGTTCATCGGCGCGCAGGCTAACGCAGCGCGCCGGAGCGCTAGCCTCGCCGCCCGTGCCGCGCCCACTCCTGCTGCTGCTCGGCGCCGTCGCGATCTTCGTCGTCGCCTGGGCGCTGTTCGTCCCGCCGCTGCAGGTGCCGGACGAGCAGGCGCACTTCGGGTACGTGCAGTCGCTCGTGGAGGACGGCAAGCGGCCGAAGGGCGGCGGGCGGAACGCCGAGCGGCACCTCTCGCGCGAGGAGGAGCTCGCGATCTACCACTCGCGGGCGCTGACGATCATCCAGAACCCCGCGCAGAAGCCGCCCTGGAGCGATGACGCCGACGCGCGCTGGCGGCGCGCGGCGCGCGAGCTGCGGGGGGCGGGCCGCGGCCACATCAGCAACCTCGGCACGCAGGCCGTCAACCCGCCGCTCTACTACCTCTACGAGGCGATCCCGTACGAGGTCGCGTCCGGCGGCGACTTCTTCGACCGGCTCTACGCGATGCGGCTCTTCTCGGGCCTGCTCCTCCTGCTGACCGCCGTGACCGGCTGGCTCCTGGTCGGCGAGCTGTTCGGGCGCGCCCCGCTCCTCCAGCTCGCGGGTGCGAGCGTGGTCGGGCTCCAGCCGATGACCACGTTCATCTCGGGCGGCGTCAACCCCGACGCGCTGTTCAACCCGCTGATCGGGCTCGTGCTCTGGCTGTCGGTCAGGACGCTGGTGCGCGGCCTCGAGTGGCGGCGCGCGGTGGCGCTCGCGGCGGCCATGCTCGCGGCGGTGCTCGTGAAGGGAACGGCGCTGCTGTTCCTGCCGGCGGTCGCGTTCGCGCTGCTCGTGCCGGTGTGGCGCGAGCGCACGCGCGCGCAGCGGTCGGTGCTCGTTCGCCGCGCCGCCGCCGTGCTCGGCGGTTGCGCCGTGGTGGCGGCCGTGGCGCTCAGCGCGGCGCGCGGCGGCGCGGGCCAGGTGGACTACGCGGTCCCGCAGAGCTTCGCCATGTTCCGCGAGTTCGTCGCCTACCTCCTGAACTTCTACCTGCCGTTCAAGCCACCGCTGGTGCGCGACTTCCCGGTGCTCAGGACGTTCTCGCCCTACTCCGTCTGGATCAAGACCTCGTGGGCGTCGTTCGGCTGGCTCGAGACGAAGTTCCCCGACGCCGTCTATCCGCTCTTCGCGTTGATCACCCTCGGCGCGTTCGGCGGCGGGCTGCTCGCCATCCGGCGCCGCACCGCGCGGATCCCGTGGGTGGTGGTCGGCTTCTTCCTGCTCATGCTGATCCCGCTGGTGCTCGGGCTGCACTGGCTCGAGTACCGCGAGCAGATCACGCTCAAGTACGGGATCAGGATCCAGGGGCGCTACCTGCTGCCGCTGATGCCGATCGCCGGGGTCGCCGTCGCGGCGTCGCTCACGCTGCTGCGGCGGGCGCGGCGCAACGTGGCCGCGGGCCTCGTGGTCGGCGGGATGGCGGTGCTCCAGCTCTGCTCGCTGGCGATCGTCGCGGGGCGGTTCTATGAGTAGCCGCGCGGCGCGGGCCGCCCTCCTCGCGTTCGTCGCCGGCGTGCTCGTGCTGCTGGTCGCGGCCGTCACCGACAAGCGCCACCTGGCGTTCTCGCTCGCGGTCCGCGCGTCGCAGCCGGGCCTGCTGATCCAGGCCGGACAGGAGGTGTGCCAGCGCAGCATCGACGTCGAGGAGCCGTTCGACGAGGTGAGCCTGCTCCTCGCGACCTACTTCGAGCCGGGACCGCGGCTGGAGATGCGCGTGTCCGACGACCGGACCGGGCGGGTGCTCGCGTCAGGTGTCCTGCCCGACGGCTATCCCGACAGCAGGGTGTCGGTGACCGGTCTCGACCGCACGGTGCCCGCCGGCGGCCGCGCCACCCTCTGCGTGCGCAACGCCGGCACCCGCAAGGTGGCGATGTTCAGCGGCCCGTACACCGACAACGAGACGAGCAGCGGCGCGGTCGACGGCCGCTACGTCTCCTACGACCTGCTCGTGGAGTTCGTCCGCTCGAAGCCGCGCTCGACGCTGTCGCTGATCCCCGACGTGTTCCAGCGGGCGTCGCTGTTTCACCCGGCGTGGGTCGGGCCCTCGACGTTCTGGGTGCTGGCCGGGTTGTTGCTCTTGGGCGTCCCGCTGTTGCTCGTGCGTGCGCTGTCTGCCGCCGAGCGCGCCGAGGGGACTGACGCGAACGGCGGCCAATGACGGCGATGTCCCGGCGTCGAGTGGTCACTTATCGGTGCTATGGCCCTGATAAGTGACCAGTGAACGCGCGGCCGCCGTTATTGGCCGCTGTTCGCGGGCGGCGCCAGCGCCGCCCGGGGTCAGCCCAGGTGGCCGGCGCCCTCGCGGCGGCGCTCCTCCGGGGTGCAGTCCTCCGGCTGCCAGCCGGGCACGGTGTTGCCCTCGGGCGGGATCGGGTGCTCCTTCAGCATCCGCGCCAGGTGCACGACGTTGTGGGCCATCCAGTTCGTGGTCTTCTGCGTGTAGGCGTGGTTCCAGCCCTCGGCCTCGATGTACGACGGCCCCGGGCCGGCGTCGCCGAGCCAGTACGTGTCCGCGTTCGGCGGGATCGTGCAGCCGAGGTGCGAGAGGTTGAAGAGCGTGTTCGACGCGCAGTCGTGCGCGCCGTCCTCGTTGCCGGTCACGACCACGCCGCCGACGGTGTTGTAGAGCGGGTACTGACCGACGTCGTTGGTCGTGTTGTAGGTGCCGTCGAGCCGTTCGATCACCATCTGCGCGACGCTCGAGCGCACGCCGAACCAGATCGGCATCCCGAGGATCAGGATGTCGGCGGCGAGGACCTTGTCGAGGATCTGCGGCCACTCGTCGCCGTCGCCCATGTCGGAGCTGACGCCGAACGGGATCTCGTGGTCGACGACCCGGACCTTCTCGCATTCGGTGTCGAGGCTCTCGAGGACCTCGATGACGCGATCCATCAGCGCCTCGGTGTTCGACGGCTCGGGCGACTTCTTCAGCGTGCAGTTGAGGAGCAGCGCGTTCAGGCTCAAGGCAGGGCCTCCTTGGTCGTTGGGATGACGGGTGGGGGCTTGGCCGGCTGACTCGTCGCCTCGCGCCTGAGCAGGGCGAGGCCGAGCGCGGGAAAGACGAGCACCGACACGAGGCCGGCGGCGATCAGCGCGGCCTGGTTGGCGGCGGTGATCACGCCGATGTCGCGGCCGATCGCCGTGGCGGCGACGATGAACGGCAGCGAGGTCGACTGCATGATCGCCGCGACCAGCATCTTCGAGCGGGTGATCGCACCGCGGTAGACCAGCGCCGGCAGGCCGCGCACCGCGACGAGCGCGAGCAGGAACAGCGGGATCTTCGCGAGGGTCGAGGCGTCGGACAGCGCGTCGAGGTCGTAGCGAACGCCGGTCGTCACGAAGAAGATCGGGATGAACACGCCGAACCCGATCGCCTCGAGCTTCAGGCGGAACTCGGGGTGGGTCATCATCTCGTCGCGATCGACGAGCGTGAGGATCGCGCCGGCGATGAACGCGCCGAGGATCACCTCGAGCCCGAGGTCGGTCGCCAGCGCGACCAGCCCGATCAACAGGACGAACGCGCCCCGCACGCGGATCTGGGCGGTCGTGTCCTGGAGCATCCTCAGCACCGAGCGGATCCGGGCCGAGTGCTCCACGCCGCGGATCGTGAGTCCGACGAGCAGCGAGACCAGGACCAGGCCCCCGAGCAGCAGCACCTGGCTCGTGGTGCTCTTCGCCTCGCGCGAGAAGAACAGCGACAGCAGGATGACCGCCGCGAAGTCCGCGATCGAGCACGCGGCGATGACGAGCTGGCCGAAGCGCGAGGTCGTCTCGCCGGCGTCCTTTAGGACCGGGACGAGCACGCCGAGCGACGTGGAGCAGAGGACGATCGCGAGGAACAGGGGGTCCTTCACGGTCCCCGCGGCGTCGAACGCGAAGCCGACCACGATTCCGATCGCCACCGAGACCACGAACCCGATCACGGCCAGCCGCAGCACCTGGCCGCGCAGCTTCGTGAACTCGATCTCGAGCCCGGCGAGGAACAGCAGGATCGCGAGGCCGAGCGCGGACAGCACCGCAACCGGCGCGTCCACCTCGACCCAGCCGAGCGCGGCCGGGCCGATCAGGATCCCGGCCACGATCTCGAGCACCACGGACGGGACCCGCGCTTTCGGGAAGAACCCGAGCAGGAGCGGCGCGCCGAAGCCGACGGCCGCGACGATCAGCAGGTTCGTGTACTCGAGCTCCACGGCCGGCTAGCGGTCGAGCATGTCCCGAAGCGCGTCGAGGTACGCCTCGGAGAAGGTCGGGAACGGCTGGATCGTGTCGAGCATCGTCTCGACCGGGATCCGCGCACGGATCGCGAGCGTGGCCTGGCCGAGCCACTCGCCGGCCTCGGGCCCGAGGGCGTACGCGCCGGTCAGCCGCTCGCCGTCGGAGACGAGCGTGAGGAAGCCGGGCTTCGTGTCGTAGGCGCGCGTGTAGGTCGAGGTCCGGGCGACGCCCGACAGCTCGACGTGGCCCGTGACGGCGCCCTCGGCCTCGCCGACCGACGCGGCCTGCGGATCCGTGAACACCACGCGCGGTACCGCGTCGTAGCGGGCGTGCGCCTCGCGGCCGAGGATGTTCGCGGCGACGACGCGCCCCTGGTACTTGCCGACGTAGGTCAGCGGCCAGATCCCCGTCACGTCGCCGATCGCCCACAGGCCGTCGCCCGCCGACAGGCGGTCGTCCACCCGGACCTCGCCGTGCTCGCCCAGCTCGCCCCCGGCCCTGTCGACGTCGAGCTCGGCGGCCCGCGGCCTGCGGCCGGTTGCGACCAGGAGGCGGTCTCCGCGCAGCTCGCTCCCCGATTCGAACTCGAGCACGAAGTCGTCGCCGTCGCGGCGCGCCGCGGTCGCGTGCTGGCCGAAGCGGAGCTCGATGCCGTCGTCCTCGAGCGCCTTCCCGAGTCCCTCGCCGAGTGGCTGTGGCTCGCGCGGGAGGACGTGCTCCGAGCCCTCCACGAGCGCGACCTCGGCGCCCATCCGCCGGACCGCCTGCGCCATCTCCACGCCGACCGGGCCGCCGCCCAGGACCAGCATCCGGCGCGGGACCTCGGTCATGCCGGTCACCTCGCGATTGGTCCAGACGCCGTCCAGCTCGCGCAGCCCGTCGATCGGCGGGATGACGGGGTCGGAGCCGCTGGCGATCACGACGTGCTCGGCGGTGTACTCGCGGTCGCCGACCGCGACGGTCCGCGGGCCGGTGAAGCGGCCGCTGCCGCGGAGCACTTCGATGCCCGCACCCTTCGCCCACTCCTCGGCCGCGCTGTCGTCGTGGTCCGACACCTGGAAGTCGCGCCAGCGGAGCGCCGCCTCGGCGTCGACCACGCTGTCGCCGACGACCTCCGCCGCGCCGGGCGCCTCGCGCGCGTTCTGGAGCGCCTCGCCGGGCCGCAGCAGGGTCTTCGACGGGATGCACGCCCAGTTGGTGCACTCGCCGCCGAGCAGCTCGCGCTCGACGATCGCCACCTTCGGACCGCCGGCGGCGATGGCCGCGGCGCAGTGCTCGCCGGGCGCGCCGCCGCCGATGACGATTACGTCGTAGTCGCTCACCGGTGCGGAGTCTGTCCGCACGCGGTCCGCGTTACAAGTCCTCGACCAGCAGGTCCATCAGCAGGCCGTCGCGCCACTCGCCGTCGGGCGCGCGCCAGTAGCGGCGCATGACGCCGACGGGCCTGAACCCGACCGCCTCGTAGCAGCGGATCGCCCGCGCGTTGTCCGCCGCCGGGTCGATCGTGAAGCGGTGGTGGCCGCCCTGCGCGGCGAGATGATCCACCGCGGCGCGCAGCGCCTCGCGGCCCAGGCCCCGGTCGTGCAGCTCGGTTCGCAGCGAGATGTCGAGCACCGCGTGGCGGTAGTCGGCCTCGTTCTCCTCGTAGACGAGCAGGACGCCCGCGAACCGGCCGTCCACCTCGATCGCGTAGGTGTCGGACTCGTCGTCGTCGAGGTGGTCGCGGCGCACGCGGTCGGCGTCGTAGTCGCCCCACCAGCGCGCCACCTCCGGCTCCTCGAGCATCGCGAGGATCGCGCCCAGGTCGTCCTCGGTGGCCGGGCGGAGGACGACGCGCTCGCCTCGGATCACGGTCATGGGCTCAGCGTACGCGTAGCCTGCCGCCGCATGGAGCGCTTCGACCCCGGCTCGCTCGCCGGACTCGACGAGCCGGTGCGGCGCCACCTCACGCACGCGATCCACCCGGGCGCGCCGCTGTCGCGCGGTACGCGGCTCACCACGCGCGGGAGGATCAAGGTCGGGCCGCCGTGGCTGCGCTACCGGGCGGTGTGGGACGGCGACGGGCGCTCGTTCGAGTGGCGCGCGCGGGCTGGGCGCGGGCTCCTGCGGGTCGTCGACCGCTACGCCGAGGACGGCGCGAGCACGAGCGTGCGGCTGCTCGACCGGATCGGGATCGTGCACGCCGACGACGAGGACGTGGTCCGCTCGGCCGCCGGCCGGGCCGCGATCGAGGCCGTGATCTGGTCGCCGGCGAGCGTGCTTCCGGAGCGCGGCGTGACCTGGCGCGCCGATGCCGACGACGAGATCGTCGCGTCGTGGGAGCTGCCGCCGGAACGACCCGAGGTGCGCGTGCGGATCGACGCTGCCGGGGCGATCCGGGAGTGCTTCCTGCTGCGCTGGGACGACGGCGGCCACGGCCGCCGCGGCTACGTCCCGATGGGCGGGCTCGTGCGCGAGGAGCGGCGCTTCGGCGACCTGGTCCTCCCGAGCCGGATCACCTGCGGCTGGTGGTTCGACCAGCCGCAGTGGTGGCCGTTCTTCGAGGCCGAGGTGGAGTCGGCGGAGCCCCTGGACTAGGCTGGCGGCGATGACCTCCTGGCCGGCGATCATCCCCTACATCCGCTACGAGGACGCGCCCGCGATGCTGACCTGGCTCGAGGACGCGTTCGGCTTCAGGCGCCACGCGGTGCACGAGGAGGGCGACAGGATCGTGCACGCCGAGATCACCTTCGGCAACGGGATGTTCATGGTCGGGTCCACGGGCGACGACGAGCCGGAGGCCGCGCAGACCCCGAGGCAGCTCGGCGGCAAGGCGACCGGCGGCATGTACGTGGTGGTCGAGGACGTCGACGCCCACTGCGCGCAGGCGCGCGCCGCGGGCGCGGAGATCGTGCGCGAGCCGGAGGAGCAGGATTACGGCTCGCGCGACTACTCCGCGCGCGACCCCGAGGGCCACACGTGGTCGTTCGGGACGTACCGGCCGACGTAGCGGCGCGTCAGTAGTGCAACAGGTGGCCTGGCCCCTGTTGCGTGCAACAGGGGCCAGGCCACCTGTTGCACGCCATCAGTCGGTCCAGAAGTCCTGCTGCATGTCGCCGCGGTCGTCGCCGTGGTGGGTGCCGACGGCGAGGACCTCGAGCCCCTCGTCCCCGGCCTCGAAGGCCCGGGACACCTGCGGCGCGACGCGGATCGCGTCGTAGCTCTCGACGGCGACGATCTCGTCGTCGAGCTTCATCCGGCCGCGGCCGGACAGGACCACGTAGATCTCCTCGGCGTGCTCGTGGCGGTGGGCGAACGGCTGCCGCTTGCCGGGCTTGACGACGAAGTACGCGAGCCCCGTCGACTCGGCGTCGAGGTCCTTGCGCGCGAAGTGCGCCTCCTGCGTCTCGGAGAACCCGAACTTGACCGCCGAGTCCTCGACCTGCTTGAGGTTCCTCACCGTGTAGCTCATATGGGCATAATGCACGTACTCCAGGGAAGGAGTGGGGGTGAATCGTCGAGTCGGCAGGGCTCGCACCATCTATTGGCCGCTGATCGTGGCCGCCTGCGCGGCGGTGGCGGTGACGCCTTCCGCCGTGGCGAAGAACGGCAAGGGCCACGGCCATGGAGCGGCTGGCAAGCCGGGTCACGGTCACGTCAACCCGTACGCGCCGTCATCCACCTCGGCGGCACCTTCGCATCACGCGCGCCCCACGCCGCCGGGCCACGCTCGCGGACATGCGCGGGGCCGGGCCCGCGGTCATGCGCCCCGGGGCCGCGGGCGGGGACACCAGTC
>DATENL010000364.1:0-4196 GCA_035275105.1 Thermoleophilaceae bacterium | reverse complement strand
CGCGCGCGAGCGTCACGTGCGGCCACCAGTCGCGCCGCTCGGGCTCCCAGAGGCCCGCTCCCGCCAGCGCGGCGCCCGCCGCCGACTGGATCGCGGCTCCGCGTCCGTCGGCATCCTCGAGGTCGAGGGCGAACAGCCGCGGCGATCCGCGGCGCGGGACCGGGACGACGTCGCCCGGCCGGAGCTCGGCCACCGGAAGAGCCTTCACCGCCTCGAGGGCGGCCCGGGCGATCGCCGGGATCTCCGCCTCCGGGCGCCGGCCCAGGAAGGCGAGGGTCAGGTGGAGCGTCGCGGCCGGCGACGGGCGCAGGTCGTCGCGACCCGCGATCAGCCGGTCGCGCCACTCGGCGAGCGCCGCGCGGTCCTCGTCGCCCGGCTCGAGGGCGACGAACAGCCGCGCCGCCGCCGCCTCAGAGCGGGAATTCCTCGCCACGCAGGAGCCGCCGGAGGAGGTGCATGCCGACGGTCGTCGACCGGTCGCGGATCTCGGCGCGGTCGCCCGGCAGCCGCACGTCGCGCGCGAGGACCGCTCCGTCAGCGCGCTTCGCGCACCAGCAGACGTAGCCGACCGGCTTGTCCTCGGTCCCCCCGCCCGGGCCGGCCACGCCGGTGATCGCGATCGCCGTGTCGGCGTCGAAGCGCCTGAGCGCCCCGTCCGCCATCGCGTCGGCGACCTGCGGCGAGACGGCGCCGTGGCGCTCGATCAGCGCCGGGTCGACGCCGAGCAGCTCGGCCTTCGCCTCGTTCGAGTACGCGACCACCCCGCCCCCGACGTACGCGGAGGAGCCCGGCCGCTCGGTGAGCCGGGCGGCCATCAGGCCGCCGGTGCAGGACTCGGCGACGCCGATCCGCCGGCCCGCGAGCAGCTCCGCCACCTGGTCGTCCACGCGCTTGCCGTCGGTGGAGAAGAGCGTGTGCTCGTGGCGCTTCGCGATCAGGTCCTCGAGCGCCGCGTAGCCGTCGCGGGCCCGCGGCTCGTGGCGGACCACCACCTCGACCTCGCCGCGGCGCAGGCACGTCGTGATCTCGAGCTCGCCGAAGCCCGCGATCTCGCCCTCCGCGACCCGGAGCGTCTCGGCGATCTCGGACTCGGGGATCCCGAACAGGCGCAGCATGTGCTGGTCGTACGCGGTCCGGCCGCCGATCGCGTCGCGGAGCTCGTCGGTCTCGACGGCCGCGGCCCACATCTCGTGCAGCTCGCGCGGCGGGCCCGGGAGCACGACGACGGTCGGGCCGTCGCCGTCCGCGGGCGGCACGACCGCGCCGGGCGCGGTGCCGACCGGGTCGAGCGGCCGCGCGCCCGCCGGGGTCATCGCCTGCTTGCGGTTCGAGGCAAGGATCGCATCGGGGTCGAGGTCGCGCCAGCGCCGCATGAGCGGCTTCAGGATCTCCGCGATGCGTGCCTCGAGCCGCTCGTCGAGCACGAGCTCGCGGCCGGCGAAACGGGCCACCACCTCCATCGTGAGGTCGTCGGCCGTCGGCCCGAGCCCGCCGCTCGTGACGACCAGGTCCATGCCGCGCTCGGCCATGAAGCGCAGCTGCGCCTCCATGTCCTCCGGGCGGTCGCCGCAGATCGTGATGTGCGCGAGGTCGACTCCCAGCTCGGTCAGCCGGTCCGCGAGCCAGGGGCCGTTGCGGTCGCTCACCCGCCCGGTGAGGACCTCGGTGCCGGTGACGACGATGCCCGCCCGCGCGCTCAAGCGCAGGGCCTGTCCCCGAGCGGCAGCGGCGTGGCCTTCCCGCTGCGCGAGAACGAGAAGCCGACCGCCTCGGGGCCCTCCTCGAACTGGAACCGCTCCCCGTTGACGTAGACGCGCGCGGTGGGGCGGCCGATGTTCACGCGCACCGTCCGCGCGCGGAAGCTCTGCGAGCTCGTGATCGTCCCTTCGAACAGCTTGGTCCCGTGCCCGTCGTCGATGCAGAGGTAGGTGTCCTCGACGGGGACGATCTTGACCCGGACGTTCTTCGGCGCCGGCTTCTCCGCCGGCGCGGCGGCCGCGCGCTCGCGCTTCTCGCGCTTCTTCTTCTTGGCCGCCTTCTCCTGCTTCGTGGACGCCTTCTCGCCACCCCCGTCGTCGCTGCCGCTGACGAGCCCGATCACGGCGAGCACGAGGAGGATCAGCAGGATCGCCCCCACGAGCAGGACGCCCGGCCCGATCGCCATCCCCGCCCCCGCCCCACGGCGCTCGCGCGGCGGCCGCGCGCGGCCCGGCGGGGCGAAGCTGGGCATGTCGCCCTCGCCTCGCGGCTCGTGCTGGGCGCGGAACTCCTCCACGAGCAGCTGGGCGTCGAGGCCGAGGTACTCCGCGTACGTGCGCAGGAAGCTCTTGACGTAGGTCGTGCCCGGCAGCATCGAGAACTCGTCGTTCTCCATCGCGCGCAGGTACTTCGCGCGGATCTTGGTGGCGACCTCGACCTCCGTCAGGTCGAGTCCCTGCCGCATGCGCGCCTCCCGCAGCCGTTCCCCGATGGCCTGCATCGGGCCTATTTTGGCGGACGGAGGGGGAGCGGCCGCAGGCGCCTATGCAGGATCGCCAGCCGCGGCGCCCACGGGCTCGTCCAATGCGGCCAGCACGCGAGGCAGGTCGGCCTCGGTGATCAGCACCTGACGGGCCTTCGAGCCCTCGTAGCCCGAGATCACGCCGCGCCGCTCCATCATGTCGATCAGGCGGCCGGCGCGGGTGTAGCCCACGCGCAGGCGGCGCTGGAGCATCGAGGTCGAGGCCGAGCCGAGCTGCACCACGGTCGCGATCGCGTCGCCGAGCAGGTCGTCGGCGTCCGGGCTGAACTCGTCGGCGGGCCCGTCGTCGTCGGTCTCGATCGCCTCGAGCAGCTCCTCCTGCATCTCCGGCTCGCCCTGGCGGCGCCAGTGGTCGGTGAGCTTCTCGATCTCCTCCTCGGTCACGAACGCGCCCTGGATCCGCGCCGGGCGCGACTCGGAGGCCGGCCGGAAGAGCATGTCGCCCTGCCCGAGGAGGGACTCGGCGCCGTTCTGGTCCAGGATCACCCGCGAGTCCGTCTGCGACGAGACGGCGAAGGCGATCCGCGCCGGCACGTTCGCCTTGATCATCCCGGTGATGATGTCGGCGCTCGGTCGCTGGGTGGCCAGGAGAAGGTGGATGCCGACCGCGCGCGACTTCTGCGCGAGCCGGATGATCGCGTCCTCGACCTCGCCGGGCGCGACCATCATCAGGTCGGCCAGCTCGTCGATCACGCAGAGGATGTACGGGAGCGGCCGCTCCCCGTCGCGCTCGCGCAGGCGGTTCAGCTCCACGAGGTTCCGCGCCTTCGCGTTCTTCATCACGCCGTAGCGCTGCTCCATCTCCTTGAGCAGGTTGCCGAGCACGTTGGCGGCCAGCCGCGGGCTCGTGACCACCGGTGTGAGGAGGTGCGGGATGTGCTCGTAGTAGTTGAGCTCGACCTGCTTCGGGTCGATCAGCACGAGCCGCACCTCGTTCGGCGTCGCGCGCATGAGGATCGAGGACAGCATCGCGTTGACCGAGCCGGACTTGCCCGAGCCGGTGGTGCCGGCCACGAGGATGTGCGGCTGCTTCGCGAGGTCCGTTCCGATCGCCTTCCCCGCGATGTCCTTGCCGAGCCAGACCGTGAGCGGGGACCAGCCGGCGGGAGCGTCCTGGAAGACGTCACCGAGGTGGACCAGGCGGCGGTCGTCGTTCGGCACCTCGACGCCGACCGCCTGCTTGCCGGGAATCGGCGCGAGGATCCGGATCTCGGTCGCGGCGAGCGCGTAGGCGAGGTCGTCCTTGAGCTGCGAGACCTTGGACATCTTGATCCCGGGCGCGAGGCGCAGCTCGTAGCGGGTCACGTGCGGCCCGGCCACGGCGCCGACGATCTGCGCCTCGATGCCGAAGTGGCTCAGCGCCTGGACCAGGTCGCCGGCGGTGCGCTCCTGACCTTTGACGTCGACCGTGGCGCCGTGCTTCGAACGCTCGAGCAGCGACTGGCGCGGCAGCGTGTAGTCCACGTCGCCGGCCTCCGTGACCTCGGAGCGGCGGTTGCCCTGCGGCGTCAGCTCCTCCTCGGCCTCGGCGGCGGCGCGCTCCGCGCGCGGGAACGGCGCGCGCGGCGAGTTGCTCACCGGCTCGTCGAGGACGGCGGCGGGCTCCGGCTCGACCTCGGGCTCCTCGTCCGGGGGGTCGAGCGCCGGCGCCTCGACATGCGTGGCGCGCACGAGC
>DATENL010000363.1:0-26258 GCA_035275105.1 Thermoleophilaceae bacterium | reverse complement strand
GGTGCGACCGGCCTCACCCCGGGCGTTGCCGAGGCGCTCGAGCGCGCGGTCGAGGCGGTCCCGACCGAGGCGAGCGCCCAGCCGCTGCGGGCCTTCCGGGGGGCCCGCGGCGCCCAGGAGATCCGGTCGGGCCGGCGGACCCTCTCGCTCTCTCCCGTCGCGACGCTCACCGCCTACTTCGACGTGGCGGCCGCGGTCCGCTCGACCGCGCGGCTGGCCGCCGCCGTCCGTGACGCGACCGACATCGAGGAGGCGAACGAGGCGCTCCACGGGCTCGGCGTCCGCAGCGAGCTGGACCTCGAGCGGGCGGCGGCGGCCGAGGCCGGCCGTTAGGCCCCCTACGGGCTCGGCAGGCTCGAGCCGGCGAAGAAGAAGAACCAGACGCCGAACGCCACGACGGCGATCGCGACCGAGATCATCATCACGAGCTCGAGGACCGTGGTCCGGCGCCCGACGTCCCGCTCGCCGCGCATGCTGCGGTGCCACGGCATCTGCACCCTGACCTCGGACTCCTGTCCGGTGACGCGCTCGTACGCGCCGTTCAGCCGGTAGAGCAGCTTCCCGAACAGGAACATCGAGACCGGGACGCCCACGAGGATCAGGAGGTACGGCCCGAGCGTTGGCTGGGTCGACTTGACCTGGCTCGACACGCCGTAGATCCAGGCGACCGGGATGACCAGCCACAGAGCGACGCTCCCGACCGCCATCAGCGCGATCAGCAAGATCGCCGCGGGCTTCTCGGCGAGCGTGCGACCGAGCGACCGCCCCTCCGCCTCGTCCCTGACCTCGACCCCGCTCTGAGCGCTCATGCCGCTGCGATCGTACCCCCACGCGCCCGGTTCAATAACCTCTCGCGTCCGCATGAGGGGACTCGCGGGAAGATGAAGGTCGGCGTACCCAACCAGGGCCCGGCAGGGGAGACGCGCGTCGCGTTGACGCCGGACGTCGTCCGGCGCCTCGCCACGCGCAAGCTCGACGTGGTCGTGGAGCCCGGCGCCGGGGCGGGTTCGCACCTGTCCGACGAGGCCTTCCAGGAGGCCGGCGCGACGATCGGCGACCCGTGGGGCGCCGAGATCCTGGCCTTCGTACGCGCCCCCTCAGCCGACGCCATCGGCCGGCTCCCCCGCGGCGCCGTCGTCATCGGCTTCCTCAACCCGCTCGGCGACGCGGACACGGCCCGGGCGCTGGCATCCGCGGGCGTGACGTCGTTCGCGGTCGAGGCGATCCCTCGCATCACCCGCGCGCAGTCGATGGACGCCCTCTCCTCGCAGGCGACCGTGGGCGGCTACCGCGCCGTGCTCATAGCCGCCGCGGAGCTCGACCGCTTCTTCCCCATGCTGACGACCGCCGCCGGCACGATCAAGCCGGCCACGGTGCTCGTGCTCGGCGCCGGCGTGGCGGGCCTCCAGGCGATCGCCACAGCGCGCCGCCTCGGCGCCGTCGTGACGGGCTACGACGTCCGCGAGGCCACGCGCGAGCAGATCGAGTCGCTCGGCGCTCGCTTCCTCCAGCTCAACGTCGAGGCGGACGCCGAGGGCGAGGGCGGCTACGCGAAGGAGCTGGCCGAGGACCAGCAGCGCAAGCAGCGCGAGGCGATGGCCGAGGCGATCGGGCGCTTCGACGTGGTGGTCAGCACCGCGGCCGTGCCGGGGCGCCGCGCGCCGATCCTTGTGACCGAGGCCGCCGTCCAGAACATGAAGCCCGGCTCGGTGATCGTCGACCTGGCGGCCGCGACGGGCGGTAACTGCGAGCTGACCGAGCCCGGCCAGACCGTCGAGCGCCACAACGTCAAGATCATCGGGCCGCTCGACCTGCCGGCCGAGATGCCGGACCACGCGTCGCAGCTCTATGCGCGCAACGTGCAGTCGCTGCTCGAGCTGCTCGTCTCGGACGAGGGCGCGCTGGAGCTCAACTGGGAGGACGAGATCCTCGCCGGCGCGTGCATCACGCGCGACGGGGAGATCGTGCACGAGGGCGCCAAGGCCGCCGGAGCGCCGGCCGCCGGGTAGGCGAGAGGAGACCGCATGGACATCATGACCGACATCGCGATCCTGGTGCTGGCGGCGTTCGTCGGCTTCGAGGTGATCTCGAAGGTCCCGAACACGCTGCACACGCCGCTCATGTCGGGCACCAACGCGATCCACGGGATCGTGCTGCTCGGCGGCCTGCTCGTGCTGTCGTCGGCCGAGGGCGCGTTCAACAAGGTGCTGCTGGTGATCGCGATCATGTTCGGCACGATCAACATCGTCGGCGGCTTCCTCGTGACCGACCGGATGCTCGACATGTTCAAGGGCCGGCGGCCGCAGGCGAAGGCCGAGGAGGACGACGGCAAGTGACCCTGGCCACGTCCTTCGTCCAGGACGAAGACTTCATCCAGGCGCTCTACATCGTCGCCTTCACGCTGTTCATCATCGGGCTGCGTGGGCTGTCGGGCCCGCGCACGGCGGCCACCGGGAACAAGCTGGCGGCCGTCGGCATGGCGATCGCCGTCGCGGCGACGCTGCTGATCCCCCACGTCATCGACTCGGGGTCGGACGTCGCGCTGATGGCCCTCGGGATCGGCCTCGGCACCGCGATCGGGATCCCCGCGGCGCGCAGCGTGAAGATGACGGCGATGCCGCAGATGGTGGCGCTGTTCAACGGCGTCGGCGGCGGAGCGGTGGCGCTGATCGCGTGGGCCGAGTACCGGCGCCGCTTCCCGGAGGGCGGCGAGCTGTGGAGCGACAAGGCCCAGATCCCGTCGCTGTTCGCGGCGATCGTCGGGTCGATCTCCTTCTGGGGCTCGAACATCGCGTTCGGCAAGCTCCAGGAGATCCTGCCGGGCCGGCCGATCCAGCTGCCGGGCCAGCGCATCCTCAACGGGCTGCTCGCCCTCGTCGCCGTCGTCAGCGCGATCGTGCTCGCCACGGGCACGCACTCCGAGGCGCTGTTCGTCCTCGGCATCCTGGTCGCCTCGGCGATCCTCGGGAACATGGTCGTGCTCCCGATCGGCGGCGCCGACATGCCGGTCGTGATCTCGCTGCTCAACGCGTTCACCGGCGTGTCGGCGGCGATGACCGGGATCGCGCTCGACAACACGGCGCTGATCGTGGCCGGCACGCTCGTGGGCGCTTCGGGCTCGATCCTCACCAACATGATGGCCGTCGCCATGAACCGCTCGGTGCCCGCGATCGTCGCGGGCGGCTTCGGCGGCGGCGGCACCGCGCCGGCCGCCGGCGCGGAGGACCGCGGGCCCGTGAAGTCCACGACGGCGGATGACGTGGCGATCCAGCTCTCGTACGCGTCCCGCGTGGTGGTCGTCCCGGGCTACGGCATGGCGGTCGCGCAGGCGCAGCACACGGTGCGCGAGCTGATGGACGAGCTGGAGAAGCGCGGCGTGGACGTGGAGTTCGCGATCCATCCCGTCGCCGGGAGAATGCCCGGCCACATGAACGTGCTGCTCGCCGAGGCCGACGTGCCGTACGACAAGCTCAAGGAGATGGACGAGATCAACCCCGAGTTCCCCCAGACGGACGTGTCGCTGGTGATCGGGGCGAACGACGTGACGAACCCCGACGCGCGCGAGAACGAGGGCTCGCCGATCTACGGCATGCCGATTCTCGACGTGGACAAGTCGCAGCAGGTGATCGTGCTCAAGCGATCGATGAACACGGGCTTCGCGGGCATCGAGAACCCGCTCTTCTACAACGAGAACACGGCGCTGCTGTTCGGCGACGCGAAGGCGTCGGTGCAGGCTGTGGTCGGCGAGGTGAAGGAGCTGGGCTGAGGGCCCCGGATCGCCCCGCCTTTGCGGCGCTCCTCCTGGCCGCATGCCTCACCGCCGCGGCCGGCTGCGGCGGGTCGGACGAGGCCTCCCGTGCGAGCCGGATGTTGGGCCCGGCCGGCGGCTCGCTGTCGTTTCGCGGGGCCCGCGTCGCAATACCTCCGGGTGCCCTGGCGCGACCGGCGCGTCTCGTCCTCGCCAGGACGGTCGCCCCTCCCGACTCGGGGCCCTGGCGGCGTGTCGGCGGGGCGCTCCGCATCGAGCTGAACGCTCCGCTGCGCCGGCCAGCGACCGTCGAGCTGCCGGTTTCGGGTACACCCTCGAGCCAGGACCTGCCCGCCGCCGTCCGCTACGACCCCGCCGCCAAGCGGCAGGTCGCCGCCGCCTCGACGTTCGATCCGCGCCGGCGGATCGTGGTCGCACGCATCACCCACTTCTCCGACTGGTTCGCCGCGGTGCTCGACAGCGGGAGGCTCGAGGCCGCGGCTCGGGCGACGGCCAGGGGGATCGTCCGGGTTGCCGGGTTCCGCTCGGTCGACCCCTCCTGCCCGCCGGAGCGTCTTCCCCGCGGGACCGTGTCGGTCGACGGTACGCCGGAGGGCGACGAGCCCCTGCGCGCCTGCGCGTACCGCACGGACGACGGACGCGTGCACATCCGCGTCGTGAACAACCGCAGCTTCGCAACCCTCGTCGAACTGCCGCGCCACGCCGAGTCGACCGACGTCAAGACGACGGATCTGAAGGGCCGGGCGGCCGCCCTCGCGTCCGATCTCACGCGGCTGGTCACCGAGGGCCCGACCGGCACGATCGCCGTTCCGGCGGGTGCGACCCTGGAAGTCGGTCTCTCGGCGGGTGCGGACGCCGAGGAGCTCCTGACGAGCAGGCCGAGCAGCCAGCTGCTCGTGTACGCGCTCATGCTCGAGCTTCTGAAGGACGCCAGCGCGACCGCCGAGGCGATCGACGCTTACTCGAGCTGCACCGCGACCATCGCGCTGGCCGACCAGCCACGCTCACCGCCTGAGGCACTCAGCCAGGTAACCGAGCGGCTGAGGGCGTGCTCGGGGGTCGTGAGCCCGCGCTTCGCGAGGCGGTTCGCCGCGCGCGTGATCGCGGCTGCGTACGTGGCGGCACCGGAGCTCGAGGCGGTGGTCGGGGAGCGCAACCCGCCGAGCGTGCGGGGCGCCGTCCGGGTCACGCTGGCCGAGCGTCCAGCGCCCACGGTGCCGGCGGTGCTGATGCCGGCCGAGTGTGGTTACTCCGAGTTCGAGTCCATGCCAACGGCCGTCGACCCGGGCTGTACCGGAGGCAGCCCGAAGCTGTCGGGACTGAGCTGGCGGGGCTGGGGCGGAGAGAACGCCGTGGCCTCAGGCAGCGTGAAGCTCCGGATTTGCGGCGCGACCTGCGGCAGCAGCTCTCGCTACGTCGACCGGCCGGTCGAGGTGACGGCGTTTCGCATCAGAAGCTGCGGAACGCGCAAGATCTACTCGCGGATCCGGCTCGCTTTCCCCGAGGGGGCACCTCCGGAGACCGCGAGCGGCGAGCCGATACAGCTGCGCTGCGAAGGTGGCGCGGAGCCGACCTAGCCGCGAGCGGCCTAGGGCCGCGCCGGGCCGTCCGGGACGAGCGTGACCTCGACGGGCTCGGACGAGCCGACGTGATCGCCGAGCGACCACGCGAGCAGCCACAGCGCGGAGCGCTCGTCCTCCTCGAGGGCTGACCGGTCCAGCATCCGCTCGACCGACCCGAGCGGGCGACCGACGGCCAGCATTGCCTCGACCTCCGTCCGGTAGTGGTCGAAGGTCGACGAGTCGGTACGTGCCATCCCCGCCTCCAGGTTTCCCGGTCCCGCGGATGCTGCTTCGTCGGTCAGCAGCGGTCCCGTAGCTCGATGGCGAGGATGACACACGTGCGGCGGCCGGGGCTCCGCCTGACACCGATCGTTCACCCACGTTCCGCGCGCGGGGGGCGCTCGAACAGCGCGTCGAGCGGGAGCGCGTCCACCGCGCCCCGGAGCGGCGGGAGGTCGAAGAAGTCCTCGACGGTGCGCAGGATCGAGTACAGCGAGTAGTCGCCCTCGCCGGTCGCCCCGCGGCGCACCTCGGGCCCGGCGACGATCGTCGGGATCAGGCCGCCGCTCGCCACGCCGCAGCAACCGCGCTCGGACGTGCCCTCGTCGTAGGTCACGATCACCATCCCGCGCGGGCCGATCGCGCGCAGGAGCGGCGGCACGAGCCCCGCGAGGAAGCGGTCGCCCGTCCGTACCGGGCAGTCGTGGGTGTCGGCGCAGAGGTCGGGGGTTACGAAGGCGAAGTCCGGCAGCTCGCCGCGCCGCAGGTCAGGCCCCAGCTGCTCGTACGGCACGACGTGTGCGCAGCGGCGCGGCGACTCGCGGATCGAGTCGAAGTACATGAACGGGTTGTGCTTCTTCGCGTAGCGGCCGTAGCGGGAACCCTTGAAGCACGGCCGCGGGGCGCCCTGCATGTAGGCCCGCCAGCTCCGGCCGGCGCGCTCGAGCTGGTCCGGCAGGCTCGGCGCGTCCACGTGGCACGAGGTGCAGTCGTCGTCGATGCCGAACGTGTCGCCGCCGATCAGCGCCAGGTAGTTGGGCAGCGAGGGATGACGGATTCCGTACAGCGACCGCGGCGCCGCGTAGCGGTTCGCGAGCTCCGTCATGTAGGGGGCGTTGTCCGAGCCGATCACGTCGTCGTACTCCTTGTTCTCCATCACGATCACGACGACGTGCGAGGTGGGCGACGAGGCGACCGAGCCGCCCGGTACGTCGGGCGGCGGCGGAGGGACGTCGGACGTGCCGTCGCCGCACCCCGCGAGGCCGAGCGCGAACAGGGCGCCGAGCAGGCACACCGCGGTGGTACGCACGGCCGACAGGGTACGCTCCGAGTCGTGACCGGGCAGCGGTTCGAGACCGTGGTGATCGGCGCGGGCCCGGGCGGCCTCGCAACCGCGGCGGTGCTGAAGCAGCGCGGGGTCTCCGTCGTGGTCCTCGAGCGCAGCGACGACGTCGGCGCGAGCTGGCGCAAGCACTACGACCGCCTCCACCTGCACACGGTGCGCTGGCTGTCCAACCTGCCGGGCCTTCGCTTCTCGGCGAAGCACGGGCGGTGGGTCTCGCGCGACGGCGTCGTCGGGTACCTGGAGCGCTACGTGCGCCACCACGGCCTCGACGTCCGCACCGGCGTGGAGGTCCAGCGCATCGAGCGCGACGGCGGCGGCTGGTCGCTCGACACCTCCCAGGGCACCATGCAGGCGCGCTTCGTGGTGGTCGCGACCGGCTACAACCACACGCCCGTGATGCCGGACTGGCCCGGCCGCGACGGCTTCGCGGGCGACCTAATCCACGGCCAGGACTACCGCAACCCCGACCCGTACCGGGGTCGCGACGTGCTGGTCGTCGGCGCCGGGAACACGGGCGCGGAGATCGCGGTCGACCTCGTGGAGGGCGGCGCCGGGCGCGTGCGCGTGGCGATCCGCACCCCGCCGCACGTGCTCCTGCGCGAGGTCAACGGCATGCCGAGCCAGGTGACCGGCCTCGTGCTGCGGCGGCTGCCGATCCGGGTGGCCGACGCGCTCGCCGCCAACACGCAGAAGCTGTTCGTAGGCGACCTGTCGCGCTACGGGATCGGCACGCCCCCGCGCGGCGCGGTCACGCGCGCCGTGAAGGAGGACGTGGTCCCGATCCTCGACGTCGGCCTGATCGACATGCTGAAGCAGGGACGCGTCGAGGTGGTGGCGGCGGTCACGGGCTTCGACGGGGCCGACGTCCTGCTCGCCGACGGGTCGCGGATCCAGCCCGACGCCGTGATCGCCTGCGCCGGCTACGCGCGCGGGCTCGAGCCGCTGGTCGGCCACCTCGGCCTCCTCGGCCACAAGGGGCGGCCTACGGTGCACGCCGCGCAGACCCACCCGAACGCGCCCGGGCTCTACTTCATCGGCTACACCAACCCGATCAGCGGGATGTTCCGCGAGTTCGGGATCGACGCGCGCAAGATCGCGCGCGCGATCGCGCGCGAGCGCCGGGCCGCGCCAGCGGTCACGAGCGAGCCGGCGCAGCCGATCGCTGCATGATCTTGCGGCGCGTCGGGTACTCGGCTCAGGAGCGAAGGGGGAGGTAGACCGTGACCGACGAGCAAGCCACAGGCGAGCAGCAGGAAGAGAAGGAAGAGAAGGACGAGCAGGAGGAGCAGCAGCAGCCGGAGGACGAGCATCGGTCCGGCGACGACGACTCCGGCGATGGCGACGGCGACTCCGGGGACGACGGCGACTCCGGCTCCGGCGGCAAGAGCGACGACGACGAGGTCGCCAAGGCGCGCAAGGCCGCCGAGGAGGAGGAGAAGGCCAAGGAGAAGGTCAAGGAGCTCGAGGAGAACCCGCCCGAGAAGCTCGAGGACTGGCCCGACGACAAGGCCAAGTACGAGACGTTCGGCGGTGCCGAGGGCGACGAGAGCTACGAGGAGTCGGTCACCAGCAAGCTCGGCCCGTCGTCGCTGCGGTTCAAGGAGGACGGCGGCGTCGAGATCGAGGGCGAGGAGGTCGACGATCCCGACGAGTACAAGAGCGACCCGATCCCCGGCGGGCCCACCGATCCGCGGATCAGCGACGCGCGCGCCTACGGCGAGCCGGACCTGACCGACGAGAGCTCGGTCGATCCGGATGACCCGCCCGACGAGGACGGCGACGGCGACGGCGACGGGTCCTCCAAGAGCGACGACGACGCCTCCTCCGAGAGCGAGAGCGACAGCTCCGGCGAGGGCGGCGACGGCGACGGCTCCGACTCGGACGACGACCGCGAGTAGCCTCATGGAGCGGGAACCGGTGCAGGAGCCCGGCGACGGGGTTACCGTCGAGGAGGGCGTGAACGACCCGCTGCCGCCCGCGGAGGAGATTGACCCGGACGAAGACGCTGAGCCGAGCGAGTAGCGCCCTCACGGGCGCGCTCCTCGCGCTTGCGCTCTCGGCGGGCGCCGCCACGGCCGCACCCGCACCGGACCTCGCCCGGCACGTCGACCCGATCGTCGGGACGAGCGCGCCCGGCTTCGTGTTCCCGGGCGCCGTTGTCCCGTTCGGGATGGTGCAGAACTCGCCGGACACGCACGGCACCCCGTTCGCCTACGGCGGCTACCTCTACGAGGAGCCGATGATCCGCGGCTTCAGCCTCGTGCACATCTCCGGGCCGGGCGTGCCGAAGGCCGGCGACCTGCCGTTCATGCCGACCGTCGGGATGCCGCCGTCCGGCGGCGGGGTGGAGGGCTACGCGTCGGAGTACTCGCACGCGACCGAGATCGCCGAGCCGGGCTACTACTCGGTGATGCTCACGCGCTACGCGACGCGCGTCGAGCTCACCGCGTCCGCCCACGCGGCGATGCAGCGCTACACGTTCCCGCCGTCGCCGCGGGCGAACGTGATCGCGGACGTGACGCGCGGCGTCGACGGGACGCGCGACGGCAAGTTCGAGGTGACCGGGTCGAACGAGCTCAGCGGCTTCACCCGCGGCCGCTACCCCGTGTACTTCGTCGCCCGCTTCTCGCGGCCGTTCGCGTCGCACGACGGGCGCAGCGTCAGCTTCGACACGCTGGCCGACGGGAAGGTGACGATGCGGGTCGGGATCTCGTTCGTCGACCTGAAGGGCGCGCGCCGCAACCTCCAGGCCGAGGCGCCGGACTACGACTTCGACCGCATGCGCCACCGCGCGCGCGAGTCGTGGAACCGCACGCTGTCCAAGGTCAGGGTCAGCGGCGGGACGGCCGACGAGCTCAAGACGTTCTACACGGCGCTCTACCACGCGCAGCTTCATCCGAACGTCTTCACGGACGTGGACGGGCGCTACCTGGGGGTCGACGGCAGGCCGCACGTCGCGCGCGGGCGCGTGCAGTACGCGAACTTCTCGCTCTGGGACACCTACAAGGGCGAGAACCAGCTCCTCGCCGTGCTCCAGCCGCGCCGCTACCGCGACATGCTGCTGTCGATGTACGACTTCCGCCGGCTCGGGAGCAAGATGCCGCGCTGGGGCGAGCAGAACCTGGACGCCAACCACATGTCGGGCGATCCGGCCATCCCGATGATCGTGGACGGCTACTGCCGCGGGATCGTGGGCCGCGACGGCGCGCGCAAGCTCTACGGCGCGTCGCGCGACCTGCTCAGCCGCCGCGACCGCGAGCTCGACAAGCCCGGCTACCTGCCCGAGAACGCCGGGACGACGCTCGAGTACGGCGTGGCGGACTTCGCGCTCGGTCTGATGGCCCACGGGATGGGCCGCCGCACGGACGCCAGGCGGCTCGTGCACGACTCGCTGCGCTACCGCAAGCTGCTCGACCCCGAGACGCGCTGGATCCGGCCGCGCAACGCCGACGGGAGCTGGCAGTCGCCGTACGACCCCGTCAAGCAGAAGGGGTTCCAGGAGGGCAACGCCTGGCAGTACTCGTGGCTCGACACCCACGACGCTCACGGGCTGTTCAACCGGATGGGCGGCGCGGACGTCGTGGTCGGCCGGCTCGACCACATGTTCTCCCAGCCGCCCGAGATGCAGGTCGCGCAGAGCGCGTTCGGCACGCGCTACGACTACGACCAGTACGCGCCGGGAAACGAGCACGACCTCGAGGTGCCGTGGATCTACCCGTTCGCCAAGCGGCCGTGGCGCACCGCGGCCGTCACCCGCCGGCTGCGCACGGTGTTCAAGCCGACGCACGACGGGCTGCCGGGCAACGACGACCTCGGCGGGCTGTCTGGCTGGTACGTGTGGAACGCGCTGGGACTCTCGCCCGTCACGCCGGGGGCGCCGTTCTACGTGATCGGCAGCCCGGTGTTCGACAAAGCCTCGATCGCCGGCCGCACGATCGAGCGTTCCGGCTCGGGGCAGTACGTGCAGGGGGCCACCCTCAACGGCCGCGTCCTCAAGCGGCCGTTCGTCTTCGACCGCGAGTGGCGGAAGCTGCGCCTACGGATGGCCGACGACGCGGGCGCCGCCTGGGGCCGGGTCCGCCCGCCCTCCGTCAGCGATTCTTCCCTGAAGGCGTTCCACTGTCCTGATTAGAGATCGCATAGCGATCTCTAATCCGCACACTTACTTCTTCGCGGAGCCCTCGGCCTCCTCGTGGCGCTCCTTCAGCTCGCGCTTGAGGATCTTTCCGGTGGCGTTCCGGGGCAGCTCGTCGACGAACTCGACCTCGCGCGGGACCTTGTAGCGCGCCAGGTCGGCCTTGACCTTGGACTTGATCTCGTCCTCTGACGGGCCGCCGTTCTTGGTCACGACGTAGGCCTTCAGCCGCTGGCCGAACTGGTCGTCGTCGACGCCGATGATCGCGACCTCGTCGACCCCGTCCATCTTCGCGATCAGGTCCTCGACCTCGCGCGGGAAGACGTTCTCGCCTCCCGAGACGATCATCTCGTCGTCGCGGCCGGTCACGAACAGGCGGCCCTCGTCGTCGAGGTAGCCCATGTCGCCACTCGACATCAGGCCGCCTATGACCTCCTTCGACCCCCCGCCCGTGTAGCCCTCGAACATCATCTCGTTGCCGACGAAGATGCGTCCGGTCTCGCCCTGGGGCACCTCGTTGCCCTTGTCGTCGAGGATCTTCACGATCGTGCCGACGGGCGGCTTGCCGGCCGTCCCCGGGGCCGCGCGCAGGTCCTGCGCCGTCGCGATCGCCGCCCACGCGACCTCCGTCGAGCCGTAGAGGTTCTGGAGCACGTCGCCGAACTCGTCCATGAACTTGATCGCCAGCTCGCCGGGCAGCGCGGAGCCCGAGAGCGGCACGCTCGTGAGCGACGAGGTGTCGTACTTCTTCCGGGTCTCCTCGGGCAGCGCCATGATCCGCTGGACCATCACGGGCACCATCGGGCACGACTGGACCTGGTGCTGCGCGATGCCGGCCAGCGTCTGCTCGGGGTCGAACTTCCGCTGGAGCACGATCGTCGAGGAGAGCAGCATCCCGAAGGTGAAGTGCGTGAAGCCCCACGAATGGAACAGCGGCGCGGCGATCAGCGTCCTCTCGCGCGCCCTCAGGGGGATGCGGTCGAGCATCGCGGCGGCCGGCAGGATCGACGTCGGCTGACTGCGCGAGGCGCCCTTGGGCGTGCCGGTCGTGCCCGAGGTCAGGATGATCTGCTTGCCCTCCTCCTCCGGCGGCACCGGCTCGGCGGGGTCACCCTCCTCGATCAGCCGGTCGAGCGTCGGGTCCTTGAGGTCGTCCGACTCGGAGTCGTGCCAGGCGATGAACCGCTTGCGCCGCCGGCTGGCCTTCTCGAGCAGCTCGGTGAACTCCTCGTCGAAGACGATCGCGGTCGGCTTCTCGCGCTTGACGACCTCCTCGAGCTGGGGGCCGGCGAAGGCGGTGTTGAGGTAGAGCACCGTGCAGCCGAGCTTCGACAGCGCCACCGTCGCCTCGATGAACCCGCGGTGGTTGCGGCACATCAGGCCCACCTGGTCGCCCTCCAGGATGCCGGCGTCGGCGAACGCGTTGGCAAGCCGGTTCGTCCTGTCCTCGACCTCGGCGAACGTGAGCCGGCCCAGCTCGTCGATGATCGCGTCCTGGTCCGGATAGCGGGCGCTGGCCGCGGCGTAGCCCGCCGCGGGGGTGTTGCCCCACTTGCGGATCGCCTGGACGATCCCGACCAGCCGGTCGGGCCGGTCCGCGGTGATCATCCCCGCCGAGTAGAACGTGCGCGCCGCGTGGATGCCGCGTCCCGCCACCGTCCACGCGCGCTGGACAAGGTTCGGCGTGTCGTCTGCCATCTCGTGCCCCTCCCCCTCGACCTCTCGCTTTATCCGCTTCAAGGACTCGCGCAGGTTGCCGCGCACCATCGGCTGCGACACGCGGTCCGACAGCAGCCCGAGGATCCCGCCGGGCGCCTGGTAGCTGAGCCGCAGCGACACCTTCGTCTGCCCGTCGTCCTGCTCGCGCAGGCGCCAGCGGCCACGCTGGTCGAGCCCCGTGACGCTGTTCCAGGCGAGGTCGCCCGGCGGGTCGAACTCGACGATCTCGATCAGGCTGCCGACCTGCGCGGAGCCGACCTCCATGCGCATCTGGTAGCGGGCGCCCTTGCCCTTCTCCTTCCGGCCCTCGACGTCCCAGCGCGTGATGCCGGCGACGAGGCTCGTGTAGGAGCCGGGGTCCTCGATGATCGCCCAGACGTCCTCCGGCGAGGCGTCGACGCAGATGTGCTCCTCGACCCTCATCCGAGGACCGGGAAGCGACGATCCTCGGCGAGCGAGTCGAGCGTCGCCTGCATCGTCCCGAGCACGTACTCGTTGACCTCGTCGATGTCGGGGTTGCGTCCGAACTGCTTGCGGATCTCGATCGGCTCGAGCGCGCGGATCTGGAGCTTGGCCGGGAGCGGCCAGTGGCCGAGCATGTCGCCCACGTTGATCCCCCACGGGATCGCGAGCGAGATCGGCAGGACCTTCAGGCGCAGCATCTTGTCGAGCCGCAGGAGGCGCGCGAGGCGCTCGCCGCGCGAGAGGAACAGCGCGGTCTCCTGACCGCCGAGCGAGACGACCGGCACGATCGGCACGTTCTTCTCGAGCGCGAGCCGGATGTAGCCCTTGCGGCCGCCGAAGTCGACGCGCCCGGACTCCCAGGTCGGCCGGTGCACCTCGTAGTCCCCGCCCGGGTAGACGAGCAGCGCCGCGCCGTCGTCGAGCGCCTTGTGCGCGTTCGCCGAGGAAGCCGCGACCGTGCCGTACTTGCGGATCGTGGCGAGCTGCGGCATCGCGAGCACGAGGTTGTGGGCGAGCTGGTAGAAGCGCCTCTCGACGCCGAAGTAGGTGTTGAACGCGAGCGTGAAGACGAGCGTGTCGGGCGTCATGTTGCCGCCCGAGTGGTTGCCCACGAGCAGCACCGGCCCCTCGGCCGGGATGTTCTCGAGGCCCTTCACGTCGGCCCGGAAGTAGAAGCTCGCGAGCAGCCAGAGGCCCGGGAGCGTCTCGCGGATGTAGTCCGGGTCGCGCTCGTCGAGGTCCGCGCGCGGGATGCGCGCCTGCAGTTGCTGGGCGACCGCCTGGCCGAGCTGGGTGACGATGTTCGCCGGCGGGCGGCCGTTGCTCACCGCGCCGTTCGAGCGGGCGCCGCGCGCGGCGGCAGCCTCGATCTCGTCCTCTTTTCGGGTTCGCTCAGGGCTCATGGTGGGTCTATACCCGGGCGCCTGAGCCTACACCGCCTCCGCGTCCCGCCCGGTCGCGGCCGTGTTCCGGGCCGGCACGCCGGGCAGCGTGTCGGGCCATTCCGACGGCGGGCCGTCGGGCTCGCGGATCTTGTAGTCGGGACCCTCCGGGAGCTCGGCGAGCAGCTCGCGCACACCGGGGCGGCGTAGCTGGTCGCGCACGGTCCGGATCGCGGTCTGGATCACCGGGTTGCGGTTCTTCGAGCTCATCAGGTTCGGGCCCATCACCGCGTGGTCCTCGCCGACCGGCTGGATGAGGACCACCTCCGTCCCGCCCGCGGCGAGCTTCTTGCGCTCGCTGCCCAGGCGGCGGCCCGACGCCGTGCGGAACACGCCCGCGACGCGCTCCGCGGGGTTCCAGGCGAACGGCGGGTGGAGCGACGAGGTCGGGTTGAGGCAGATGACGAGGTCGAGCTCCTCGTTGCGCAGGATGTCGAGGTTCGAGGTCGACCAGAGCCCGCCGTCCACGTATCGCCGGCCGCCGATGTCGACCGGCCTGTAGAAGCCCGGGATCGCGCACGAGGCGGCGACCGCGTCGGCCAGCTCGGCCTCCGGCGCGTCATCGCGGCCGAACGCGACGCGGCGGCCGTTCGCGTAGTCGCACGCGACCGCCCAGAAGGCCGGGTGGTCGGTCCAGCCCTCGGGCACCACGCGGCGGACGGTGTCCTTGAGCGGCTCGTTGGAGATGAACCCGCGCGGCAGCCAGCCGGCGAGCATCGCGGCGGGACGGTGGCGGTTCGGGCTGCGGATGCCGTCGACGATGAGCTTCCAGGAGCCGGGGCCCACGGGCGGCAGGCCGCCTGCGTAGCGGAACGTCGCCCCGGCGGCGCGGTCGGCGGTGGCCGCCGGCCGGCCCTCGCGGTCGACCAGCCCCTCGAACGTGCGGCCCGCGGAGTGGGCGACCATGAACCAGGGCGGCACGCCGGACGCGAGGAGCGCCCCCATCATCGAGCCCGCCGAGGTGCCGACGATGCGGTCCGCGGTCATCGGGTCCCAGCCGGTCTCGGTGGCGATGGCCTCGAGTCCCCCCGTCAGCCATGCGCCCCCCATGACGCCGCCGGCGCCGAGCACGAGACCTACCTTCGGTGCGCGCGCCATCGTCTCTCCACTCTATGCGCCCTCGGGCGCCTTCGCCATAGGATCCCCCGCCACATGGAGGCCACTTCTCTACCCGGTCGGGCCGCCGCGGTAACCGGCGGAGCGCGCGGAATTGGGCGCGCCATCGCGACCTCCCTGGCTCGCCGGGGGGCGCTCGTGGCCGTCGGCGACCTGGACGGCGAGGCCGCCGAGCACGCCGCGCGGGAGATCGGCGGCGGCGCCGTGGGGCTCCCGGTGGACGTCACCGATCCGGCTTCGTTCGAGGCCTTCCTGGACGCCGCGCGCGAGGCGCACGGTCCGCTCCACGTCCTCGTGAACAACGCCGGCGTGATGGTCGTCGGGCCGCTCGCGGACGCGAACAGCGCCGCCGCCGCCCGCGTCATGGACGTGAACGTGGACGGCGTGATCAACGGGATGCGGCTCGCGATCCCGCGGCTGCGCGGGCGCGGCGGCGGGCAGATAGTCAACGTGGTCTCCGGCGCGGGCTGGGTGGCCCCGGCGGCGCTGGCCACCTACGCGGCCAGCAAGCACGCCGCGAAGGGGCTCTCCGACGCGGTGCGCGACGAGGTCCGCGGCGACGGCATCCGCGTGACCGCGGTCTACCCGATGCTCGTGCAGACCGAGCTGGCGGTGGGCACGAAGCCGGCGCGCGGCGGCCGCTGGATCTCGCCCGACGAGGTCGGCGAGGCGGTCGCCGCCGCGGTCGAGAAGCCGCGCGACGAGGTGTTCGTGCCGCGCTGGGTGGCCGGCGTCCTGCGGCTCCAGTCGGCGCTCCCGCCGCGCGGGCGGAACGCGATGGCGCGCGCCTTCGGCGTCGACAAGCTGTACACGAGCGTCGATCCGACCACGCGCGCGGAGTACGAGCGGCGTCTCGGCGGTGGCTGAGCTCAGTCACCAGCGCCCCACCGAGGCGCCCTCACGGGTCTTCCTGACGGGCGCGCTCGGCTTCATCGGGCGCGCGATCGCCGACCGCTATGCGGCCGAGGGCGTCGAGGTCCGCGGAGTGGACGTGAACGCGGACCCGGCCCGCGACGTCGTGGCGGGCGACGTGCGCGAGCCGGGCGCCTGGCAGCGGCACGCCGAGGGCTGCGACGTCGTGATCCACCTGGCGGCGATCCTCGGGTTCGGCGGCCGTCACGAGGACTTCTGGCGGATCAACGTGGTCGGTACGAGGAACGTGCTCGACGCGGCCGTCGCGACGGGCGCGACCCGCTTCGTGCACACGTCGTCGATCGTCGTGTTCGGCGACTCGTTCACGGGCACGGTCGACGAGCGGACGCCGGTCCGGCTGACCGGCCGCCCGTACACCGACACGAAGATCGCCTCCGAGCAGGTCGTGCTCCAGGCCCACGCGGCGGGCGAGCTGGCCTGCACGATCGTCCGGCCCGGCGACGTCTACGGCCCCGGCTCGCGCCCGTGGGTCGTGCTTCCGCTCGAGGCGATCCGCCGCCGCCAGGTGGTGCTGCCGGCGGGCGGCCGCGGCGTCCTCTCGCCCGTCTACGTGGACGACCTCGTCGACGGCTACCTGCGCGCGGCGAGCGAGCCGGCCGCGCTGGGCCAGGTGATCACCCTCACCGGCCCGGAACCGGTGGAGACGCGCGAGTTCCTCCGCCACCACTTCGACTGGCTAGGCATGCGCGGGCCGACCGTGGTGCCGACGCCGCTCGCGATCGGAATGGCTGCCGTGGCAGACGCCTTCTACCGCCTCCGCGGCAAACCGAGCGAGGCGAACCCGGGCGCCGTCCGCTACATGACCCGTCGCGGGACGATCTCGATCGACCGCGCGCGCGAGCTCTTGGGCTACGAGCCGCGGGTGGGGCTCGACGAGGGGATGCGGCGCAGCCGCGAGTGGGCGCAGGCGGCGGGGCTCCTCGGGTAGCGCTCCGGCGTTCAGTGGTGAATGGCGCCGAGCGCCGCGCGTGGGTAGCGTCCAGTCGATGAGCGGGCCCGCCTCCGTCGCAGAGCTGTTCCGCGACGCGATGGCCGGGCTCTGCTCGGGCGTCGCGGTGCTCACCGCGCGGCGGCCGGACGGGCAGCCGTGCGGGCTCGTGGCCACGTCGGTCAGCGCGTTCAGCGCGGCCCCGCCGTCGGTGCTCACGTCGATCGGGCACGCCTCGCGGTGCCACACCGCGCTGGCCGAGTGCGAGCACTTCGGGGTGCACCTGCTCGCCGCGGACCAGGAGCGGCTCGCGCACGTCTTCGCCTCACTGGCCGAGGACAAGTTCGACGGCGTCGAGTGGATCTGGGACGCCGACGTACCGCGAATCGGCGGGGCGCTCGCCTACCTCCGCTGCCGCCGCAGCGCTCTCTTCGAGCTGTACGACCACTCGATCCTCATCGGGGACGTGATCGACGGCCGCCGCGAGCCCGGCGATCCGCTCGTGTACCTGGACCGCCGCATGGATTGGCGCGTCCAGTCCGCTGAGTAGCCTGGCTCGCATGAGCGCCCGAGCGGTCGCCAGGACCGTGCTCGTCGCAGCAGCGGTCGTCGCGCTCCTGTACCTGGTCTACCTGATCCGGAGCGTGGTGGCGCTCGTGTTCATCGCCGTCTTCATCGCGGTGGCGCTGGGCCGGCCGGTCGACTTCCTGGAGCGGCTCGGGTTCAAGCGCTGGCTCGCGATCCTGAGCACCTACCTCAGCGTCCTCGCGGCCGTCGTGGTCCTCGGCCTGCTCGTGCTCCCGCCGATCGTCAACGAGACGAACAAGTTCGTGACCCACGTCCCGAGCTACATCGACGATCTCCAGGAGAGCAAGACGATCCGCGACTACGACCGCAAGTACGGCGTGACCGAGAAGCTGCGCGAGGGCGCGGAGAAGCTGCCGGACCGGCTCGGCGACGCCGTCGGAGCGCTCCAGACCGTCACCGTCGGCGTCTTCTCGGCGCTCGTCCAGCTGATCACGGTGCTGGTGATGGCGTTCTTCATGCTGCTCGACGGGAAGAGGGGCATCAACTGGGCCTTCGGGGAGCTCGGGCCCATCCGCGGGCCTCGCTACCGCCGGGTGGCGGACGACGTCTACCGCTCGGTCGGCGGCTACGTGGTGGGGAACCTGCTGATATCGCTGATCGCCGGCCTCAGCACCTGGATCGTGCTGTCGATCCTCGGCGTCCCCTTCGCCGTGCCGCTCGCCGTGCTGATGGCGTTCCTCGACCTGATCCCGCTCGTCGGCGCGACGATCGCCGGCATCCTGATCGGGATCGTCGCGGCCATCCACAGCTTCCCCGGCGACCTCATCGTCTGGGCGATCTTCCTGATCGTGTACCAGCAGGTTGAGAACAACGTCGTGCAACCCGCCGTGTACCGCAAGACGGTCCAGCTGCACCCGCTCGTCGTGATCATCGCCGTGCTGATCGGGTCGAGTCTCATGGGCGTCCTGGGCGCGCTCGTCGCGATACCCGTGGCCGGCGCGTTGCAGATCATCGCGCGCAACTGGTGGGAGCTCCGGCGGGCGCGCGAGCCGGTCGGCGGCCAGACTGTCGCCGTCGAGGTGCCCGAGGGCGCGTAGGCACTGGCGTTTCGGCGCTTCCTCATGTATGAATGTGCATGTGAGGCCGTTCGGGGGCCTCAAGGAGGACTCGCCTACAACCGAGATCGGCCTTATGACGCCAGGCCCGGCGCCGCTGGTCGGTCTGCCCAATATTCGAGTGACCGCGACAGATACCGACGCCGGCATCGAAGCCAGGCGGTTCCTGGAGCCCGCCCCTGCGCGCGCGAAGGCGGACGCGACGCTGCTCGCGCGCTACCGCGACGGCGACGAGTCGGTGCGCGAGGACGTCGTGGAGCGCTTCCTCCCGCTGGCGCGCCAGCTCGCCCGCCGCTACGCGCGCGGCAACGAGCCGCTGGACGACCTGTTCCAGGTCGCGAGCGTCGGCCTGCTCAAGGCGATCGAGCGCTACGACCCCGAGCGCGGCTACGCGTTCTCCACGTTCGCGGTGCCGACGATCGTCGGCGAGCTGAAGCGCTACTTCCGCGACACCGGCTGGGCCGTGCACGTGCCGCGCCCGATCCAGGACCGGATCGTGCAGGTCAACAAGGCGATGGCGCGCCTCGCGCATGACGGCCACTCGCCGACGCCCGCCGAGCTCGCCTCGGAGGTCGGCTGCAGCACCGAGGACATCGTCGAGGCCATGGAGGCGGCGCGCGCGTTCGAGGCCGTGTCGCTCGAGACGCCGCGCAACGGGGACGACGAGGGCGGCAGCTACGCCGAGACCGTCGGCGCCGACGACCAGGGCTACGAGATGGTCGAGTACTCCGCCGCGATCGCTCCGGCGATGAACGCGATGCCGAAGCGCGACCGGCTGATCCTGCGCCTGCGCTTCGAGCGCGACCTCACCCAGTCCGAGATCGCCGAGCAGCTCGGCATCTCGCAGATGCACGTGTCGCGCATCATCCGCCGCTCGCTGTCGCGGCTGCGCACGGTCGCCGACGCCGCCTGACGATCCGGTGGTGCTGCGCCGGGAGGCCGACGCCGTCTTGGCGATCGGCCAACCGTCCCACGCGTGGCTGTCCGGGCAGCTGGCCCGCGCCTGGGGCAACGAGGGCTTCGGCGCACTCGAGCCGCGCGAGGAGGTCTGCCTCGCGGCCGAGCAGCACGACGCGGGGATGGCAGCCTGGGACGCCGCGCCGACGCTCAACCCGGACACCGGGCTGCCGCACTCGTTCATCGAGATGCCCGTCGAGACCCACGTCGAGCTCTGGAGCCGCGCCTGGGAGCTCGTGCTGCCACAGAGCCGCTACGCCGCCCTGCTCGTCTCGATGCACGGGACCGCGCTGTACGGGATGCGCGACCTCTCGAAGCTCGAGGAGCGCCAGGCCGACCTGGTCCGCGACTACCTGGAGGGGCAGCGCGTGGTCCAGCGCCGGCTGCGGGAGTCGCTCGACGACCCGGGCTCGGTCGACCGCAACCAGCGGCTGATCTGGACCTGGGACGCGTTCTCGCTCGCGCTCTGCCTCGACTGGTCGCCGCACACGCTGAGCGCGGTGCCGGCCGCGGGCGACCCGGTCGACGTCGAGCTCACGCCGGCGGGCCCGCGCAGGGTCCGGGTGCACCCGTGGCCGTTCGTGGGCGACGGCCTCCGCGTGCGCACCGAGGGCCGCCGCCTCGAGGGTCGCTTCGCCGGCGAGGACGAGCTTCATGCGGCGCTGTGCGAGGCGCCGTGGGTGACGCTCGACTTCGAGCTCGTGGCCTAACCTCCGGCGCATGCTTCGGGGGGCCGCAGTGGTCGCGATCGCCGTCGCGCTGTTGGCGGCCGGCGGCGCGCAGGCCGCGAGCCCGGCGCTCCGAGCCGGTGCCGGGCGCGCCGACGTGACGCCGCCCACCGGCTACTACATGTTCGGCTGGGTGCGTTCGGACGCGCAGTCGACCGGTCAGCACACACGCCTCTTCGCTCGCGCGATCGTGCTCCAGCGCGGTCGGCAGAAGGTCGCGCTGGTGACCGCCGACCTGGGTGGAGTGGCCGGCGGCGCGGTCGCGGAGGCCGCCCGCCGCAACCGCGACCGCGGCTTCTCCGAGCGCAACGTGATCGTGTCCGCCTCGCACACGCACGCCAGCCCGACCCAGTGGTTCAACTTCGGCGCCTACAACACGGTCTTCATGACCGCCCAGCAGCCGTCGGAGTTCAACACCGAGGCCGACCCGCAGCTCTACGCGTTCATGGTCAGGCGGCTCGCGCTGGCCATCCGCCGCGCCGACGACGACCTCGGCCCGGCGGCCGCGGGCTGGGGCGCGCGCGACCTCCTGGGCCTCACGCAGAACCGCTCGATCGAGGCGCACCTGAACGACCACGGCATCGTCGAGGACTTCGGCGAGGGGTCCGTGAAGCAGGATCCCCAGGGCTACCCGCACACGATCGACCCGAACGTGCAGGTTCTGCGCGTCGACAAGATCCGGAGGAACGGCCGCCGCGTGCCGATCGGGACCTGGTCGACGTTCGCCGACCACGGGACGGTCAACAAGTTCACGTTCCACGTGTACAACCGCGACCACCACGGCTCCGCGACCGAGGTGGTCGAGAAGACCATCCGCCGCCGCGGCCGCGTTCCGGGCGGGCAGGAGGTGGTGAACGCCTACGGCAACACCGACGAGGGCGACCAGTCGGCCGGACTCCACCGGTCGGGCCCGGCGGCGTCGGACTACGTGGGCCGCGTCGAGGCGCGCAGGATGCTCAGCGCCTGGGAGGCCGCCGGCAGGCGCATGAGCCGCCGGCCAGAGCTCGGGCTGCGCTGGACGCGGGTGTGCTTCTGCGGCCA
The DNA here is from genome assembly GCA_035275105.1 of Thermoleophilaceae bacterium. GTDB lineage: Bacteria > Actinomycetota > Thermoleophilia > Solirubrobacterales > Thermoleophilaceae > AC-37. The sequence goes on along the minus strand of DATENL010000363.1, from coordinate 4,976 downwards.
GGAGACCGCGGTCGGTCCGGTCGACACGATGGCGCAGATCGGGCTGCCGCTGCTCACAGGATCCGAGGAGGGACGCGGGCCGCTGTACGACGAGACCCACGTGCCGTTCGAGGGCCGGACCTCGCCCGTCTCGGCCGGTCCGCAGGGAGACAAGATCGCGGTCAACGCGCCGGGCGACTACCCGAAGGCGGTCCCGCTCGCGGCCCTGCGGCTGGGCGACCGGATGATCGTGACGATCCCGGGCGAGATGACCGTCGACATGGGGCGGCGGATCAGGACCGCCGTGCTCAACCAGTCGCGGCCGTCGGGCGTCCGGCGCGCGGTGATCTCGGGGCTCGCGAACGAGTACCTCCAGTACTTCGTCACGCCCGAGGAGTACGACCGCCAGCACTACGAGGGCGGCTCGATGCTCTACGGCCGCGCCAGCTCCGTGCTCCTGAAGGAGTCGCTCGAGGCGCTCACCCGGTCGCTCGTCCTCGGGCGCGCCGCGCCGAAGGCCTACCCCTACGACCCGCGCAACGGGCTCGCGGCGACCGACCCGCCGTTCCCGAGCGGCGCGGCGAAGGCGACGCCGCTCCGCCAGCCGGCCACCACCGCCCGCTTCAGGCGCGCGCGGTTCGAGTGGCACGGCGGCCAGCGCGGGCTCGACCGGCCGCTCGACCGCGCGTTCGTGACGATCGAGCGCCGGACCGCCAAGGGCTGGCGCGCGTACGACTCCGACCTAGGCCTGCGGACGATCTGGGAGGTCGACGACGACGGCGACTACACCGCCCTCTGGGAGGTGCCGCGCAACGCGCCGAAGGGGCGCTACCGCTTCTACGTGACCGGCAACCGCTACGGCCTGCACTCGCGCCAGTTCGACGTCGTCGCCTCGAACGCACTGCGGCTCGCCAGGGTGCCGGGCGGCGTGACCCTGTCGTACCCGAAGCCGGTGGTGGAGCGCGACCTGACCTACCGCCCGCCGATCCGCCGCGCGTTCGTCAGCTTCACCATCAGGGACGGCCTGGCGTTCGTCGACTCGCGCGGCAGGCGCGTGATCCGCGTGCCGAAGGGCGCACTCGACGTGAAGGCCCGGTACGCGCAGGACCGCTGGGGCAACCGCAACGCGAACGCGCTGAAGCTGAGCCCGTAGCCCGCGTCAGAGCTCGCCGAAGCGGTCCGCGATCCTGGTCTCCATGCGGCGCAGGCGATCGATCCGCCGGCTGTAGGTGGAGTCGCCCAGGAGCCGCCTGATCGTCGGGTCGGACGCCTTGGAGTAGCGCTTCGCGCCTGCGATGAACCGCCGGAGCTCCGCCTGCGCGGTCGCGACGTCGCGCGCCCGGATCGCGTCCGCGGCCGCCCCGAGGCGAGCGCCGTAGAACCTCACGATCTCGAGCGACAGCCGGCGCGGGAGGCGCATCCCGTCCGGCGTCTCGCGCCGCGCGAAGACGCGCGACTCGCGCGCGAGCGCTGCCGCCGTGCGGTCGAACGGGCGCGTGACCTGCGCGGGCTCGGTCGGGGCGTCGGGGACCTGCGTGAAGCCGTGCACGAGCGCGTTGCCGGCTCGGGCCGTGAAGCCGACCAGCGCCTTCGCGTAGAGGGCGAGCCGGCGGTAGTCGGCCAGGAACGCGCGTGCGCGGCGGGCGTAGCGCAGCTCACTCGCGGCGATCCGCTCGGCCTTCGACAGGTCGCCCGACCCTCCGATCGCCGGCGGGCTCGGCACGTCGCGCGCCTTGCCGCGCGCGAGGTCGGCGAGCGCGTTCTCCGCATCGGTCGACCTGAAGCGAACGAAGTCGAGGCGCTCGCGCGAGGCGGTCGCCAGCCGCGACAGCACGGCGAGGTATCGCTCGGGCGTCTTCGCCCGCCTGAGCTCGCGTATGTTCGTGCCGAAGGTGGCTCGGTCGAACGTGACGTACACGTCCCGCATCGCCCGTTCGGCCCGGGCGTACTCGGGGCGGGCATCGTCCTTCCAGCCCGACGCGAGCGCGCCCGGCAGGACCGTGAAGTAGAGGACCGCGGCGGCCACGAGCAGGAGGGCGCCACCGCCCGCGAGCCATCTCCCCCACCGCATGCGCCGGATCTGCCCGGATCGCGGGGCGGGAAACGTGTCGCTCGGGGTCATGACGGGAGCGCGGCGCGGCCCGCGAGCCCTCCCGCAGGCGGCGCCGCGCACCCGTCGAACTTCGCGTATCAGCGCAGCTTCTGGATCACGGCCGTGCCTCCTTGGGTCATCTCTCGCTCGGGTAGGGGCAGCGGGCAGCCCCTTGCGATGTAAGACCCCGTGACCAGTCAGGAATGTTTCAACGTTTGAGGGTTGAACCTGCAAGGAGGCTTGGCTCAGCGCTTAAGCTGGGCACTTCGTGCACACTTACGGGAGATTGATAAAGAGAAGAGCAGCGAGAGGAGTGACTTGACCGTTCCCGTCGACATCAACGATCCGAAGCTGGCCAAGGCCTACGCGCACCCACTGCGGATCGAGATCCTGACGCTCCTCGACGACCGCGTGGCCAGTCCGAAGGAGATCGCGCACGAGCTGGGCACGCCGCTGTCGAACACGAGCTACCACGTCCGGCAGCTCGTCTCCCTCGGCTTCCTCGAGCTCGTCGGCAGGACCGCGAAGCGCGGCGCCATCGAGCACCACTACACGGCCCGCGTGAGGCCGACGATCACCGACGAGGGCTGGGCGAAGCTCCCAGCGATCGTGAAGCGCGCGATCGCCGGCGGCAACGTGCAGCGCACGATCAACCGAGTCGTGGCCGCCACGGAGGAGGGCGGCTTCGATCGCGACGACGCCCACCACAGCCACACCGCGGGCCGGCTCGACGACAAGGGCTGGACCGAGCTCTCGAGCGAGATGGCGGGCTGGCTCGAACGGGCCGAGCGGATCGTGGAGGAGAGCGAGGCGCGCCTCCAAGAGGACGGCGACGCGGCCGGCAAGGCGATCGAGACGACCGTCGTGCTCATGCAGTTCGAGGGTCCGAAGAAGAAGCCCGGGAAGCGGCGCAAGCCGGCGCGCGCGAAGCGCGGCGGTCTCCAGATCCAAGAGAAGGCGCCGGTAGCGCGCTGAGCCGCTGAGCGCGGGCCGCGGCCCGCGCGTGCACCGCTTCTTGCACCCGCGGGTTTAGACGCGCCAACCCGCGGAGAAAAGCCCTAAAGGCTTTGGTCCTGCGCGCCGATGCGGTGCGCAAGGCTCCCGGCGGCGGTGCCCCCGCCGTTGACGCAAGAACGCTTAGGGAGCCGGGCTGGTTCCTATGCACGAGAAGGGCCCGCGGAGCGGGCCCTTTTCACGTGTCGGACCCGTATGCTCGCCCGCGTGATCCGGGCGCCCGCCGCCGCCCTCGCAGCTCTCGCGCTGCTCGCCGTCTGCCCGGCCGCCGAGGGGCGGTCGCCGTTCGGGTGGCGGGGCGTCGTGGAGGGCGCGTACGGGCCGACCTGGGACCACGGGGCGCGGTCGCGGGTGCTGCGGTGGATGCCGCGCCACGGCTTCAACGCGTACGTCCACGCGCCCAAGGACGACCTCTACCAGCGCACGTACTGGCGCGACAAGTACCCGGCGGCCGAGATGGCGGCGTTTAGGAGCGAGATCCGCGCGGCGCGCGCCCGCGGCGTGCGCTGGATCCCGAACCTCAGCCCGGCGCTCCCGCTCCTCCCCACGCCGCGCGTGCCCGACCGGCCGCCGAGCCGCGACCTCTGCTTCTCCTGCCCGGCCGACCTCGCGGCGGTCGTGGCCAAGCTGCGCCCGTTCCGCCGTGCGGGCGCGCACACGACGATGATCAGCTTCGACGACGTCACGAAGACGTTCAGCCACCCCGAGGACGGGGCCGCGTACGGCGCCGGCGACGAGGCGTTCGGCCGCGCCAACGGCGACTTCCTCAGCCGTCTCTACAGGGCGCTGCGGGCGCGCGACCCGCGGGCGAGGCTCCTGACGGTCGGCGCCGACTACTCGGGCACGCAGGACACCGACTACCTGAGGGGGCTGCGCGCGACGCTCCGCCGCGAGGTGGAGGTGATGTGGACCGGGGTGACGGTCCCGTCGCACGCCTTCTCGCCCGCGGAGGCGAGGGCGTACGGCAGGTGGATCGGCCGCCGCCCGCTCGTCTGGGACAACTGGACGGACGACGACACGTCCGGGAACGCCACGCCGCTCGGCACGGCGCGGATCTTCCTCGGGCCCTACCTGCGCCGCCCCGACGTCGCCGGCGCGGTCGGCGGGTTCTTCCTCAACCCGATGAACGAGGCCGACCTCAACCTCCTCCCGCTCGCGACCGCCGGTGACTGGATGCGTGACCCGCGCCGCTACGCGCGGAGGGCGTCGTGGCTGCGCGCCGTGCGCGAGCTGGCCGGGCCGGGGCGCGTGCTGCGCGGGACGCTCCGCGCGTGGGCCGAGACGAGTTGGTCCACGAAGCTCGACCTGAACGAGGCGCCGACGTTCGTGCGCTCGAGCCGCCGCTTCCTGCGCGCCTACGACTCGCGCGCCACCTGGCTCGGCGCGGCCGGCCGGCTGCGGCGAGAGCTATCGCTGGTCGCGGGCGCGCCGAGGCGCCTGACCGCGGTGCCGAGGATCCGCGGACAGGCCAGACCGTTCGTCGACGCCGCCGCGCAGGCCGCGGGGGCGGGACGGCTCGGCGCGCGCCTCCTAGCCGCCGAGCGCCCGCTGCTGCGGATGCGGCGCACGCGGTCGGGCTTCCTCGGGTCGGCCCACCCGCCCACCGCGGACCGCGCCGCTCTGATCAGGTCGCGCTTCCAGGAGGAGGACGACGCGAGCCGGCGCAGCCGCTACTTCACCTATGGCTGGCGCACGCCATACGCGTTCGACATCCCGCCGTACCCCGTCCCCCCGAACGTCATGGACGCCTTCCTCGACCAGGTGGCCGCGCGCGACTCCGCCTGGCAGGGACGCGCGGACGAGGCCGAGACGAGCGTGCACGTCTCCGTGGGCGGCCGCCGCGTCCGCCTGTCGCCGTCGGGCGCGTTCCGGCTGGGCCGCCGCGCGTGCG